>CAYNLJ010000038.1:0-1414 GCA_964398005.1 uncultured Caldithrix sp.
TTTCTTATTTCAACAGAACCATCTTCCTGGTAGCCACGAATTTACCGGCTTTAACGCGGTAAAAGTAAACACCCGAAGCCAGTGTTTTTCCGTCAAAATCGAATTTGTGGATGCCAGCCGGCAGTTTTCCATCAAACAATGCGCGTACTTTTTGACCAAGTGTGTTAAATACTGCAATTTCGACCTTTTCCGCCTTCGGTAAGGCGACATTAATCCTGGTCGTTGGGTTAAACGGATTTGGATAGTTCTGGCTTAATTCGTAACGAACCGGCAGTTGATTGCTATTTTCGGCAATAGCTGTCAGCGTATCGGTCAGCATTACGTTGTCGATTTGCCAGTTGTCGCCTCCTGCATCCGGATTGTTCGGGTCACCAAAATTTTTAACCATGAAAGCAAGATAAACATATTCTCCTTCAAATGCACTCAGGTCAATCGATTTCTTTTTCCACGAATCATAAAAATCACTTTCAGGGTAGCTTTCAAGCAACACAAAATCTTGCGGGTCACTTTGAGATTTCGTTGAAACCAGGATATTCAAGCTTGAGCCAAAATCATTGTCCGGGCTGTTCCATTCATCTTTAGCCATGAATGTAAAATACTTTTTGTCTGTTTCGAGACTGATCGCCGGCGTCACCAACCAGCAGCGGGATTGGCTGTTGTAGTTCGGCATGTAGGCATTTTTTTCGCCCTCAAACGGATTGAAAGCACTTACCCGCCAGGACGGGGTGGGATCACCCGCTTCTACGCTGTCGGCAAACGTTAACCATCCTTCCGGAATTTCATTCAGCGGCGTGGATTCAAATCCTTCAGTCATTTCCAGGATCATCGGAATATCTTTAATAGCGTCGGGTACTACCACATCAAAACTGTAAGCGGAAATGCCATTGTTGGTAACCAGTTCAATCAACATATTGTCAATGCTGTTGTACACAGCCAATCCTGTTCCATTAGGATTGGCATGGGTCAGGTACATTTCGGTCGGCGCCTCCAGTTCTTTAAAATCGGAACACAGATGATCACCAGGTTCTCCCAGAAGTTCGATGACATGGGTTCCGGTGTTTTGAGCATCGGTAATTCCAATAAAACGTCGTAGATTGTCACCGGGTACCTTAATCTCAAAATAGTTGATGCTGGTACCGGCGGGGTGCGGAGCTTCAAAAGTGCACAACACGGTACCGTCCCGCTTAATGTACCGAGGTGGAGAATTATTGCCATTAATAAACAGATAATTCCCTGCCTCATCCACAGGTGCAATACCAAAGTTAGCAGCACCTTGTTCGGGTAATGGGATATCATCCCCACGTGTCCAGTTTTCGCCATCCGTAGTTACAAAGGTGTGGATTTTTTCATTATTTGAACCCGACCAGTAAATCGTCAAATTCTTGCCTGAGCCAGAAACAGCAACCACATCACC
>CAYNLJ010000038.1:1514-11536 GCA_964398005.1 uncultured Caldithrix sp.
ACACTTAAATGAAGAACACCAATGCCCTCAACTTCTGCTTCGGCCATTGGAGTGAAGGTAATCCAGATCAACAGGGAATCCCCGGCAACTATCGTTTTGGCCCCGGATAAGAAAGACTTAAAAGCCTCATTGTCAAAAGACAGAGAATCAAGCACAAAATCCTCATTGCTGATATTTTTGAGAATGAGTGGTAGTGTTTTACTTCCATTAACGGCTACCCGGCCAAAATCAAGCCAATCGGTCGATAGTTCCACAACCAGGTCTTCAAAATCACTGCGTAGACGCCCTCGTAGTGAGTAACCGTCATTGGGGGGCGTACTTTGGGTGTACTGATCAAGAATGGCGGTCACATGCATCCATGATTGCGGCGGGTTCCAGCCGTCCAGGTCTGTGTCTCGATCAATAAAGATGTAAGTTGTGTCTGTTCCATCGGTTACGTACACAGAGCCATTGTTGCCTTCTGCCGGCCATTCTGTTGGATCTACTATCCAGATACTGTCCACACATACCAGCATGCCTTCATATTGTTCGCCCATATCGGCAATTTTAATTTTAAGCGGTTCCACTACGTAGCCGCTACTTTGCAGCCAGATGTTTTCCGGCTCAATTTCGCTTAAACCACGATATTGAGCCAACTTGCCTTTCACCCGTACCTCATCACCAATATTAAATTCCCAGCGTGTACCACCAGAATAAAGTTGAATGCCCGCCGTTGAATCCTGAATAAAATACTGGGTTCCCGAACTACTGTAATTTACAGAAGTTATGATCCCCTGAATTTCAAAGACTTCACCCAGCTGGTCTGGCACAAAATCACCATCGGCATCCTTTTTTACTTCGGCAATGGGTGTTACAGGCAGGACAGGCTCAAGTTTGGTTACCATTTTGTGTGCAGCGGTAAAATGAATCACATAAGCGACCTCTTGCCCATCATCCACAGCCGCGCCACGAGGAGATGCTAAACCGGTTAAAATTTGTTGCACATTGCCTGCCAGATCGGAAACAATTACTTCATTATTACCGGTATTAGAAATCCACAGATTGTTTTGCAGATCAATCTCACAGGCCGAAGGATCATTCAAACCGGTCATAAAATCAGATTGCTTTTCGAAATGACAGGAATCAGTATCGACAAAAATACCTGTCCAGTGTGCAATGACATCGGAAGTTTCGTCGGCAACAAAAACATTTGTGCCATCTGCCGTAACACTGAGCCCACGATTCAGGTGATAACCTGCAGACCCAAAGGGAGAACCCTTCAGTTCATTCCCATCAATATCAAAAACAGAAAACATCGCCTCCGTCTGGTGTACCACAAATACATGTCCGCTGCTGTCGATATCAATATCTCCCGGCGTAAAATCCACTCTCCACCCATTTAAAGGCGTGCCGTCCTTTAAAAACCTCAGAATCAACCTATTCCCATTACTCACCACAAAAATCGTATCGCCAAAGTCTGCAATCCCACAGGGATTTTGAAGTGAAACAATATTTCCGGAATCATCCAAACCATGAGAAATAGGGCTAAACCCTGCTTCAGTAGTATCTGCGTTAAAAACATAAACCGCCGGACTCCCTGGTGTTCCGTAATCAGTGACCCATAGTTTGCCTTCACTATCCAATGCAGCAAACTGTCCGCTTTCTCCGACAGGCCCAAATGAATCAATAATTCTCCATTGAGCAAAAGAGAAAGATGTTAATAAGAAAATGATTGAAATGATTTTAATACCTGTTCGCACGCAAATTCCTCCCCTCTGTCTGGATTAAAAATTTTCCAGAAGTCATCAGCGTTTAAATTACGACAGTAATTTTTATTTCTCAAAAATATTGGATTTTGGTAATTGGATAACTTTATCACCACTCACTAGAAATAAGAAGCTGCGGGAAACTCTTAAAATGAAAAAGCCGGACTAAAATATTTCAGCCCGGCTTTTTTTCTAATTCGAAGTTTTTGATCCTACTACTGAAGTGGAAATATAGCCGTTTCCATCCGGTGGAGAATCCACCACAATATTGATGTACACCTGTGGATCTTCCAGGCTGTCACCCGGCGCCCAGGTAAAACTGAATTCTGTAAGACCAGGCCCTGAACTTTGCGTGTCACGCATATCCACATCAATATCACCATATAAATTACCCGCTGTCGCATCTACTTTAATCGACGTTCCGGACACCAATGGATAGCCCCAGACATCATGTACTTTGTAATTAAACTGTACTGGTTTATTCACATCGGTATAGGTGAAAGTTCTGGGTTCCACTTCAATTGGAGCAACCACATCTGTTAATAATACCCGAGTATTGCTTTCAATAATTTTTGTTCCCAGCGTATCGCTATAGGTATATGCGGTAATGGTAGCAAAAGGATTTACCAAAGGTTCCGGTGGAAGTGGAGCCGAACTAACCAAACGAACGGTTGCTTCACCTAATTGATTGGTCACCGCCGATCCTTCGACAATACAATAATCACTCTTAAAATAAACCACCGTTCCCGGAGCAACGGGATTGCTGTATTTATCACCTACGAAAGCGGTAATTTGGTCAAGAATTCCGAAATGGGCTCTGCCGGCAATATTTAATAATTCCGGAACAATGCTAAAATGTAACTGATCGGGAAGTCCACCATGAATAGCAACCCGGATGGGCTTGGAACGAATGATTTCACCTTCGGCTTCGGCTTCAGCCACAATTTGAACCGGTCCGGCAACAGTTCCGCTGTTTAAGACCGTATAAACATATCCATCCTGGGTCGTCATGGTATCCGGATAAATGTACTCGCCTCCATCAGGCCCATTCAAAATATTAAAATAAACTTTTACACTATGATTCGCGTCAACCTTTACTCCTTTGGCATCAGTAACAACAAAATTCAAAACAGCACTTTCAGTCAGTCCGGAACCTTTAATATAAATATGATCGGTAGTCTGATTAAAAATGGTGATATGTTTTGCCGGGCCACTGGTACGCAAAGTATCCGTAGGATTAATCACTGTATCGGCCCCTACCTGTTGCATCACCACATCTGGCACCTGGATGGTAGTTCCGACTTTTGCATTTACCGTTGCTGCTGTCAGCGCAAATCCTACCTTACTAAATTGCAGTTCTACAGGAAATGTTTCTTCTGCTGCTGCAGGTTCGATATTTAGCGAGTAAGCCCCGCTTGCATCGGTTTTGGTCTGAATAAAATAATCTTTAGCGACCACTAATACGCCCTCAATGGGAGTAGCGATTTTATTTTTGTCAAGGTAATACACGTTGCCTTTTAAAGTAGCTACTTTATCCTGGGTCGATGTCGTACAGGCAATCGCCAGCAAAAGGCTGGCAAAGATGATCATTAGCTTTTGCACAAGACCTCCTTTAACTTGCATAATCCACCTTTATCATATCGGGAGGAACTAAGTTTCTCTGACGTAGTTCATCAAGGCTCTTCTGAAAAGTCCGCATGCCAAATTCGCCACCCATTTGAATGGCAGACTCGATCTGATGTGTTTTACCCTCACGAATCAGGTTTTTAATAGCAGGTGTGGCAATCATAATTTCCAACAGCGCAATGCGATCCGATCGATGAGCTTGTTTAATTAATCTTTGAGAAATTACGGCTACCAACGCCCCGGCTAAGATGACCCTTGTTTGCTGTTGCTGTTCCGCAGGGAAAACATTTATCACACGATCTACAGTTTCGGCAGCTGAATTGGTGTGCAATGTAGAAAACACCAGATGGCCGGTTTCAGCTGCATGCAATGCGTTGGTGATTGTATCGAGATCACGCATCTCACCGACCAAAATCACATCCGGGTCTTCACGCAAGGCTGCTCTCAGCCCCTGTGCAAAACTGGGAGTATGGACCCCCACTTCCCGCTGATGAATTAATGATAATTTCGGCTGATGCATATATTCGATTGGATCTTCCAGGGTAATGATATGATCTTTTCTTGTCCGGTTTATTTCATCGATCATGGCGGCCAGCGTGGTTGATTTACCAGACCCGGTTGGACCTGTAACGAGGATCAGGCCTTTACGGTGTTTTACTACTTCTTTTAAGACTGGTGGTAACATTAACTCTTCAAGGGTTCGAATATTTTCCGGAATGACCCTGAAAGAGGCACTTATGCCATTGGCATGTTTAAAAACATTAACACGAAACCGGCTAACACCCTTTAAGGCAACAGAAAGGTCAACCTCTTCATTCCGTTCAAATTCAGCTTTCTGTTCCGGCCGGAAATAAGGAAGAATAAAATTTCTCAATTCTTCCTTTTTGATGACGGGAGCTTCAATCCTTTTAAGTTCTCCCACCATGCGCAAGATAGGTTGCATTCCGCTACTGAAATGGATATCCGAAGCATTTTGTTTAACGGCAAATCGTAATATTTTTTCAAAATCCAGAGCCATTTCAACCTCTATTTTGATTCCAGCACTTTACTGGTAATAAAAATTAACAGATCATTCTTCTCTTTTCGGATAGTGGTATGCTTAAAAAGGTAGCCTAATACAGGAATACTGCTTAACAACCAGATTCCTTCCTGTTGTTCTGAACGGCTTTCCTTAACAAGTCCACCGATGGCCACCGTTTCACCATCATTAATTACTACAGAAGTCTCAACCTCGCGCACTGAAACAATGGGTTGTGGTGCGTCGGCAGCCCCAGTGTAACCAATAATCTCCTGCATCACAGGGTGCAGCTTTAAATTGATCTTGTTATCCTCCCCAATTACAGGGATAACTTCCAAACTCATACTTACATCTTTCTCTTTGTAAGAGTAAAGATCCCCAGCTACACTACGCTGAATTTCAGGGATTGGAACGGTTGTCCCTATCCTGATGATTGCTTTTTGATTATTGACGGTAGTGATTTTGGGATTCGAAATTAAGCGGGAATGATTATCACTGGCCAGTAAATCTAAAGCTGCCTGCAGTTTGTCAATGGTTAAAACCCCTAAATGCAGTTGATTGGGCGTTTCGGGTAATTCAAGCCAGCCAGACAGCACGGTTTGATTTCCTCCTTGCGATTGCTGTCCCTGCTGAGAAATGGGAGCTGAGGTCTCCGCCCCCATTACACTTGCACTGACCGAAGTGGGCCATTGCAAGCCAAATTGCTGGTTATCCCCAATCAGGGTCTCTATCAGTCGCACTTCAATCAGTACTTGCTTAACCGGGCTGTCTAATTCCTCAATTATTTGATCAATGATTTTTAAATTTTCTTCAAGATCAGAGACAATTAGAATATTTGAGCGATCAGGCTCATCCTGGTCTGTTTTGTTGACCAGCAGGGCCTCTAACTTGCCTTTTCCTGAGAGGAACTTATTGACGGTCTCCTTGATTTTAAGTCCATCAATATATTGCAAATGATAAATTTTGGTTTTTAATTCTCCGTAAAGATCATTCTTTAAAGGTTTGATGATCATGACATCATCTTTAATAAGGTAGTGATAGCCATAAGGTTTTAAAATATACTCAAGCGCAGTTTTAATGGGAACATTGGTCAAACGTACTGTAACCAGTTCCTTGCCCTCACCGGTAAAGACATAATTAAAATTATTCTGATTGGCAAAAATCCTTAAAGCATCTTTCAGCATTACTCTTTCAAACGATGGAGAAACGCGTTGCTCCAGCAATTTTTCAATATCAATTCCAAATCCAACATTAGAAGCAATCAAAAGGATCAATACTGAATATATAATTTTTTCCAACAACAAATTTCGCATTAACCTTTCTCCTCAAATGTTTGACAATTCTAAAATCTTGCGCTTCTTGCCATCCCACAGAATCACCCGTTTTTTTTCAATCTTAATAACCTTATACTTACCGATCACATCACCCGCTTTAACGATACGATCATTAATCAAGGCAACAGCACCTTCGGCTCTGAAACTAATTCCTTTTAAATTTAAAATCGGCTCTTTTCGGACTTTTCTTAAGCGTTTTTTAGCTACTACCTTAGGGGGAATATAAAAGGGGTCCCTTCCCCATCTGGTAGTTAGACTGATTTTAAGCGGGTCTTCCATATCAGCATTCTTCTTATTCTTTTCTTTTTGGGCATTCGCATTGGTCGCTGTCTTTTTACCTGAATAGAAGCTGACATAAGTGTCTTTGTTTTTAATAATATCAAAAATGGCAAAGGCCAGAACAACACCTAACACGGCGAATAATATCTTTTGACTTTTGGTTAACTGTATCTTTTCCATAATCACTCATTCCATGTATATAAGTTGGATGTTATTGCTGCCTGTACCGCAGTTGCTTTTTCATCTTTTAATTGAATGACAATTGATTCAGGAATCAGATAAAAGGGCAGTTGTTCCCATTTTTCAATAAATTTTCCGACTTGAATATAGCGCCCTTCAACTAAAATTGAAATGGGTAGCGGTATGATTTGTTCTTCTTTCTCTTTAAAATAATCTTGAAAATTTGGCGAGAAATCCAATAACTTCAGGTTATAATTACGAGCCAACCTTTGTAGCTGCTTGGTAACCTTGCCCAACTCTTCCTTTTTTACAAACTTGGATCTTTCCTTTTCAAGGCGATTTTGTTCTTTTGAAAATTTGTCTTTAATATTGTCTAAATTTGTTTTTGCCTTTTGCGCAATTTGTACTTTGTTTTTTACCTCAAGTAATTTCATATCTATGGTATTAAGCTTATTAAGCTGAGGCATATAGACAAAAATGTACCATCCAATCAGCAAACTAACAACCAGAGCCAATTTCAAAAAAAACTTTTTTCTGGACATATTCTTCCTCGCTAAAAAGTCATAGTTAGGCCAAAATCGATCTTCTTATTTTCCACATCCTTATTTTTCTCATCTACAGTAATTTCTTTGAAGATATTTAAATTGTTCAGACTATTAATAAAATTAATCAATTCCACATCACCATTTACCAGATCGCCCTTAATGTTGCCTACAATCGACATCGTAAATTTTGGTAAATCTTTTGGTGCATTTTTATTTTTGATTTTACCGCCTGATTGAACAGGTTGAAACAGGAAAGCTTCCAGATGAATATCCTCAGGGGTTAGATTACTTATCAAGCGCATCATTTCCAAAATGGGAGGTCTTTCGCTCACTTTTTTCTGTAATTTTTGACTTTCGCTTTGAATATCTCCAATCAATTTCACCAGGTTTTTGTATGAATTTTCGAAAGGATTAAGCGTTTCGTAAATATTTTCCATCCTTTCGAGATCGTTTCTTTTCTGCACAATCGTTTTGTATTGCAAAAAAGTCAGATAGCCAAAAATCACTACACTACTGATGAGAGTTAGATTCAGATAACGATTTAAGCGGTTTAATATAATGCCTTCATTAAAAGACTTTGGAATTAGATTTATCGTATCTTTATTTGCCAGTGCAGCTCCAACTGCTGCGGTAAACTCACCAAATCTTAAACTCGTATCGGATGTATTTGCCGCCAGGCCTGGAAAAGCCACAAAAATGGGCATCGATAAGCGCGATTTCAGGTAGGGAATTAAACTCTCCTTCTGTATGCCATATCCCGTTAACAAAACCCTTTCAACATAATTCGAACGATTATCCCCCTGGATAAATGCAATTGAACGTAAAATTTCAGAAAAGAAGGTATGCAAAACAGGATTTTGCTTAACCTTTAGATCTTTCAGTTTTTCCTGTAATCTTTTACTTAATAAGCTCTCCTTATCCGAGTCCGGTTCTTTTTTATCATTCGACTCTGGCATTTCCATCTTCAGTTTTTCTTCTTTTTTAATCGTAACTTCCAGATTTCGCGAGCCGATTCCCAGATTTCGTAAATAAATCAATTGACCATTTTTCAAATAACAAATTTGAGTAAAATCATACGAAATATTAATAAACAGATCAGACTTGGAATCATCTATCATGCGGTTATAGGCAAAAACCAGGCTCATCGGACGAGGAATTAAATACTGAACAGGCAATTTTAAATAAGAAAAAATGTAGGTGTATTTATTAATGGTTTCCTTCGGCGATAGAACTATTTGTAAACGCTGCTTCTTTATGCCCTGGTCTTCAAATTGATCTACCACATAATAGCTTAAATAAAATTCTTCATCCTTAAAATGTCTGATCTCATCTTTATATCGGAAGAAAATGGCTTGTTCCAGCTCTTTTTTATTTTTTATCACAGGGAACACATCATTTTTAAATAGCAGGTCTGTGCTAAAAAAGGTAACCCTGATCTCCATGCCAACCTTGTAATAACGAGCCTTGATGTTTTCCAGAGCAATCTGGAGGGCCTTAGAAAGATGACTAACTTCAGTTGGGAATTTTTGAATTCCCCAATTTAATACCTGAATATGATTCCCTGCTTTTAATAGAATTACATATCTGATTTTATCGACATCAATATCCAGTGATAGAATTTTTTTCGCATTTAGCTTTTTAGCCAGCGGCAAAGAGGCATATAAAGGAACAGTAAAAGTTTTAACCTGAACAGGCAACGGTTTCTGCGGGTTCTTAGCAACCGACTTTTTTGCATTAGCAATTTTCTGTTGACTTTTAGCGTTCTTCTGCTGACTTACAGGTGTCTTTTTAGGTGTTTCCATCCTGTTTTTTCTATTCTGATCCGCCATAAATATTCTTCCTTAAAACCGATTATTAATGAATAACTACCTGCTTTGTCTTTAAAATTAACGGTCCGCCATTGACTGAATATTTAAAGAATTTTTTCATCACAGACTGATTACGATAGACACGAAACCGAAATGGGAAAAAAGGGATTGAGGTACCAACGGCATCTCCGTTGGTAATTAATCCTCCATCCAATGCCCGCCATAAGAGATTCCAGTCGCACCTAAACCTTCCTCCGGGTTTAAATTGAAACATGGCTCCTTTAGTAAAGCCCAATGGTAACCAGCTTGTTTTGATTCGGATTTCATCCCCGGCAACAAAATTTCCAAAATTTGCCCAATTGAAATTACCAAAAGTTAATTTTCCTTCAACAAAGGCAATATCCTTTACAAAACTAAATATACCCGATATTGTCAAATTTCCTGAAAAATACTGCCCAGGCTTTGCTATATCTCTCATTTCATCAAGATCAAAAAGGGGAAAATATTGAGCATTTTGCACAAAACTTCCGGCAGGAACAGTATTAATATACCTAACATCTCCTGTGGAATACACGGCGTATTGTGACACATTGATATATTCTATCGTCTTTTCCATTACCTTAACAAAATTGGCTCCTCTACCAATGGCCGTTACTTTTATCTGATTCGATCCAATCAACTCAATTTTTATTTGGCTAGTGCTACCATTACCGGCATCTACATCCTCGGTGTAATTGTGCAGCCCAATCAACGTGCTATTATCATTGGCATATTCATTTATCAGCCTCATGGCATATTCCATACCCGATTCTGCTGCATAAAGGGCTTGTCGCTGGCTGCTATCAACCACCTGCATTTTTGCCTCAGCAGCTAATAAAGTCAGTAAACTGGTAATGATCAGGCCAACAAAAACCATAAAAATAAGCAACCCAATCAGGATTGCACCACTCTGCCCTGTCCTCAAATGTTTCAAACTGTGCTTTCTTGCCTTTATTCTATTTTTTCTCTCAGCCATTTTATTACCCTAACTGAGTTTCAGGCTATTAGTCAAAATCATGGAGAAGGATCGCTAATTAAACTGTTTCTCAAGAAAAAAATGTCTTCCGCGGTTTTTATTTTACCATTAAAATTTGCATTTATATTCACTTTTATATAGGTCAACTTATTTGGGTCTGTGGTTGCATTCATATCTGCATCTAAAAATTGAAAAGGTCGATCGGTTAGATTCTCGACTAAAACAGACCATGAACCGGAACCTTTTTTCCTTCTAAGTTTATGACTATTATTATACATATAGCGAATGAGGATTCCGGCCTGGTCTCTGAAATAAAGTCTTTGAATGGGCTTTGCTTTTATATTAGTAATTTCTTTTGGATCTAATTCTGCAAAGTCTTTTCGCATAACGTTCATGGCTTTACGTATGATCCATTGATCGGAAATTTCCTGCGATAAGGTACCAAATGTTTGGGCATTCAATAATACTACCC
>CAYNLJ010000039.1:0-11487 GCA_964398005.1 uncultured Caldithrix sp.
AAGTGTCCTTGTCCAGGCGGTGTACAATGCCCGGCCGGGTTTTCTCTCCGGTATCGGCCAGATGGTTGGTGTAATGCAGCAAGGCATTGACCAGCGTGTTGGTTTCATTTCCCTTACCGGGGTGTACCACCATGCCGGCCGGTTTATCCAATACAATGATGTCATCATCTTCATGCACTACCTTAACCGGAATGGGAGCCGGTTCCAGATCAATTTCGGTAGATTTAAGATGTACGGTAACCTCATCGTTTAAACGCAAGAGGTACCCGCTTTTAACCGGCTGATTGTTCACCAGCACGTAGCGGCTTTTAATTAAGCGGTTAAAATAGGATCGGCTGTAATCCGGAAATTGGGCGGTTAGAAACTGATCCAGTCGAAAACCAATATGTTGTTCATCGATCAAAAATGTTTTAATCGTTTCCACCAGTTTTACTCGGTTTCAGTTTCGGTCTTTGGTTTTTGTCCGGGATAGTTTAAATTTTTTAAAGGATCACCAATAAAAATAATGTAGAAAATGAGGATGATCATACCAACGGTTACGGCCGAGTCGGCCACATTAAAAACGGGCCAGCGTGTCAGGCTGTAACCTGGGAAATGGATTCCCAAAAGACTGAAATCGGGAATTGAAATATCAAAAAATTCTACATCAAGAAAGTCGACCACTTTGCCGTGTAAAAAGCGGTCGACCAAATTGCCAATGGCCCCGGCAGCGATCAGGCTTAGGGCACTCTGAATCAGCCAGCCTTCGTTGCGCAGCCGGTAAAGGTAATAAAAGACCAGAATAGCCGCAAAAATGGACAAGGCGCTGAACACAATCGGGTTGCTGATGCGCACGCCAAAAGCCATACCCGGATTTTCAACATAGGTAATACAGAAAAAATTGCCCAGCACCGGGATGGATTCCCCAAGGCTCATATTAGTCTTAATAACATACTTGGTAATCTGGTCCAGTAAAATGACCAATCCGATAATTCCGACCATTGCTGGATAGGTGAGTTTTTTGTGCATAAAGGGATTATTTTCCTGATTCCGCTACTTTACAGTCAAAACAGATGGTCGTGGTTGGTACGGCTTCCAGCCTTTTATGGTCAATTTCTTTTTCGCAAACGCGACAAATACCATAGGTACCGTTTTCGATTCTTTCCAGTGCCATTTCCAGTTGTTTTAAATATTTTTCATCGCGTGCTGCAAACAAAAAAGCTTTTTCCCGTTCCATATTGTCCGTACCCTGATCTGCCATGTGATAAGAGTAGGCCGAATGGTCACCAGTAGCTTCTCTGGTGGTCGAATCAAGAATCGTAGAACGCAGATATTCCAGGTTCTTTAAAACTTCTTTCTTCTTCTCCACAATTATTTGTTTAAAATGTTCGAGTTCCTTCTTGGTCATAAGATTCCCCGTAATTAAATTTTTGCTAAATTAATTTTAAAGCTTAAATCATCGATCTTAACGTCTTTTGCTGTATTTGTAGTTACCTGACCAAAGATTAAATGGTCGGCCAGTGTTTCATTTTTAATGTAAGATTTTTGACGTTCCAATGCCATTTTCTTTTCTTCCGGTAAACCCTCCACTTCAATTTTAATGTGATCAGTTACTTCAAAATCCAACTCTTTGCGCAGGTTTTGTACCCGGTTGACGAATTCACGGGCAAAACCTTCCTCGATGAGTTCTGGTGTTAAAGTCAGATCCAGTGCAATGGTCATCTGGTCTTCCGAGTAAACGGCAAATTCGCCTTTAGCTTCAGAGGTAATTATCACGTCTTCTTTTTCCAGCTTCAGTTCATGGTTTTCGATGAAGACGTGGATAAAACCCTTGTTTTCCAATTCGCGGATCTTATCATTGTCAAAGCCTGTAATTACATCTTTGAGCTGTCCCATGAGTTTACCAACTTTGGCGCCCAGAATCTTAAAATTAGGCTTTGCTTTACGTTCAACGATAGCAGTATCATCGTCAATAATTTCAATTTGCTTAATATTTACTTCTTCCTTAATGATATCTGCCATCTTCTGAATATCTTGTCTTTCCTGATTAAGCTTGGTGTAAATCAAAGCCCGGCCCAATGGTTGACGAACGCGGATTTGTTTATCATTACGCAAGGCCCGGATGGCCGAAACAATTTTTTGAGCCAAAGCCATAGCTTTTTCCAGCGCAGCATCCCGTCGTTGGCTCAATTCGTCCGTAAGTGCCGGATAATCAGTTAAATGTACACTCATGGGTTCCGATTCTGCCTTCAGATTTTGATAAATTTCTTCGGCAATAAAAGGGGCCACCGGCGCCATCAGTTTTACAAACGTCAACAAAACTTCATGCAGTGTTTGGTAGGCAGCCAGTTTGTCGGGCCCGGATTCGGATTTCCAGAAACGGCGACGATTGCGTCTCACATACCAATTGGAAACATCATCAATCATGTAATCATTCAGTGTACGCACCGCGCGCGTAATATCGTAATTGTCAAGGCTGCCACGTACCTGATCCACGACCGTGTAAAGCCGGGAAAGAATCCAGCGGTCAATTTCCGGTCTTTGTTCAAAAGGAACGGCTTCTTCCTGGCCGGAGTAGCCATCTAAATTGGCGTACATTACAAAAAAGGAATAGACATTCAACAGAGTAGAGAAGAAGCGACGTACGACTTCCTGCAGGCCGGCCTCATCAAATTTTTTAGGAATCCAGGGCGGGCTGACGGCCATGAAATACCAGCGTAAAGCATCAGCGCCATATTTGTCCATCATTTCCATCGGGTAAACCACGTTTCCGCGTGATTTACTCATTTTGAGGCCTTCTTTGTCTAAGATCAGTTCATTAACGATAATGTTTTTAAACGCAGGCTTGTTGAACAGCACCGTTGCAATATTGTGTAAAGTGTAGAACCAGCCTCGGGTTTGGTCAATGCCTTCGGCAATAAAGTCCGCCGGAAAACTGCTTTCAAACAGTTCTTTATTTTCAAACGGGTAATGGAACTGAGCAAAAGGCATAGATCCGGAATCAAACCAGACATCAATAATTTCAGGTGTGCGGCGGTAAATTTTTCCGTCTTTTTCAAAAATGATCCGGTCGACGAACGGGCGGTGCAAATCAAGCTGATCTTCAACTTCCGTAACCGGTACCCGGGTTCCGTCTTCCTTTTCGTACCAGCCCTGTTTCAATTCTTCAATGGATCCGATGGCCATCACGTCTTCGCCATCTTCGCTTACCCACAAGGGCAAGGGAGTGCCCCAGTAGCGATCCCTTGAAAGAGACCATTCTTTTACATCCTCCAGCCAGTTGCCAAACCGGCCTGGTCCAATTTCCTTCGGATTCCAGTTAATGGTTTTGTTTAAGGCAACCATCTGTTCTTTGTATTTGGGCGAATCAATAAACCATGATTCACGGGCATAGTAAATAATCGGATTATCGGTACGCCAGCAATGTGGGTAGCTGTGCACATAATCGAAGGTATTTCGATACAATTTACCCCGTTTTTTCAATCCGGCTACCACGTCTTTATCAACGCCTTCTTCCACATGATCGGTGTACTGAAAGGTTTTGACTGTGCGTCCGGAAAATTCACCAACTTCATCGGTAAAACGGCCGCCAGGGGTTACCGGCTGCAGAAAGGGCAGATTGTACTTTTTAGACATCTCGTAGTCGTCCTGACCAAAAGCAGGGGCGATATGTACAATACCCGAACCGTCTTCGGTAGAAACGAAGTCCGCAGTTAATACGGTTAAGGCGTTGGGGTATTTCTGGCGATCGATGGACAAGAATTCGAAAATTTGTTCGTAAATTGTGCCAAATAATTCTTTGCCTTTAAATCGTTCTAAAATTTCATATTCGCCATCCAGTACTTCCAGACGAGCTTCGGCCAGCACCAGTAGATCGCTTTCTGTCCTTTCGCCTTCTTTGGTTTTGATGGTGCGGGTGTTTTTCACCAGCACATAATCAATGTCCGGACCCACTGCCATGGCCACATTCGAAATTAATGTCCAGGGCGTTGTTGTCCAGACCAGCAGGTATGCATTCTCCAATTCTTTTTTTGGTGACTCCAGAATTTTTACTTTAATGTAACAATTCGGGTCTTTCACCTCTTTGTAACCAAGCGAAAGCTCATGAGAGCTTAATGGCGTTTCGATGGTTGGCGATTGAGGTACAATCTTAAAATCACGATAGATGAGCCCTTTGTCGAAAATTTGTTTAATGGCCCACCAAACGGATTCTATGTATTCATTCTTATAGGTAATGTAAGCATTGTCCAAATCGATCCAGTAACCCATGCGGTCGGTCAGGGTGCGCCAGCCTTCTTTCATTTCGATGTGGCGGTTGACCAAATCCTTACAGGCTTTATTAAATTTATCGATCCCGATTTTTTCAATCTCTTTTTTATTGGTAATGCCCATCTCTTTTTCAACGGCAATTTCCACGGGCAGACCATGAGTATCCCAGCCTGCTTTACGAGGCACCTGGTAGCCTTCCATGGTCTTGAAACGGCAGATCACATCTTTAACCGTACGTGACATTACGTGGTGAATACCCGGCTTTCCATTAGCGGTAGGAGGTCCCTCGTAAAAAATATATTTGGCTTTACCTTCACGGTTTTCTACTGATTTTTCAAAGACTTTATTTTCTTTCCAGAATTTTAAGACCCGCTCTTCAATCTCTGACAGCTGCAGATTCTTTTTAACTTCTTTAAACATTTTTATTTCTACTCCATTAATGGTTTTTACTCACAATTACAATCTTTTAACAACTTCACGCATAATTAAAGTAAGTTTTGGTTCGGTCTGAGCCGCAACACGAATGATTTCTTCTACATTAACCGGTTCCAGAGCTTCGGGAAAGCATTCATCGGTAATGACCGAAATGCCCAATACTTCCATGCTCTGATGATTGGCCACAATCACCTCCGGCACCGTCGACATACCGACCACATCAGCGCCTGCTGCGCGTAAAAAGCGATATTCGGCCCGGGTTTCCAGACTGGGTCCCGGAACGGCAATGAAGACTCCCTTTTGGACTTTAATTTTGTTTTCCAGAGCTACCTGTTCTGCCAATGCTATCAAGCGCTTTGAATAAGGTTCTGACATATCCGGAAAGCGGGGGCCAAATTCGTCCAAATTCTGGCCGATTAAGGGATTGGTACCCAACAGATTAATATGATCTTCGATGATCATCAAATCGCCCTTTCTGAACAGGGGATTCATGCCTCCGCTGGCGTTAGAAATAAGCAAGGTGTCGATGCCCATTTTTTTCATGATGCGCAGCGGAAAAGTAATTTGTTGCATGGTGTAGCCTTCGTAATAGTGAAAACGACCCTGCATGGCCATTACCTGTTTACCACCCAGCTCACCAAAAATTAATTTGCCTTCATGACTTTCCACCGTTGAAACAGGAAAGTGGGGAATAGTTTGGTAAGGAATCTCCAGAGAAATATCGATTTCCTTGACCAGTCCGCCAAGGCCGGTTCCCAGAATAATTCCTACCTGGGGGGCAACTTTTACTTTGCTGTTAATAAAATCGTACGCTTCTGCGATTTGTTTTAGATAGGCATCCCTACTTAGCATCTTATCTGCTGGCTCCCTATTTTGTTTCTTTTTTTTGTTGTTTTAATTTTTTCAAGAGTTGCTCTTTTTGTTTTTTCAACTCTTCCAGTTTGCGTTTTTCAGCTTGAATTGCTTTGAATTTTTCATAACGGGCCTTTCTGGCAGCAAACGCTGCTTCGTCAAGGTCTTTATCATGCCCCTTTTGTCCAAAGTAGTAAGCTCCCAGACCGCCAAACAGAAGAATGCTGGCATTGGCCAGCAGCGGCTGATCCTGCGCGTAAAGCACAATACCTACTCCGGTGCCAACAGCGGCTCCTAAAAAGAGTCCGGCAGAACCATACAATAACGTATTTTTAGGCGATTTGTACTGATTGAGTTCGTCCTGCGGAATCGGATTCGCTTCAAAATCAAAGTAGCGGTCGAGTTTAACAATCGTTTTAATATTGTTAAGTTTAATGCTGTTTTTGTCATGTGTTTTGGCATCAATATAAATTAAATTAAGCGAATCAGCGGTAACGATGATGCCTTCACGGAAGGACCCATCGTTCAGGTTAATGCGCACCGATGCCTGCGATTCCGGGTTTTTTACCGAAACAAGACGTTGGCTGCTGCAGCCAATGAAACCCGTCAGTAAAACGATGACACTTAAAAGTCTGAGCCAATTTTTAGTTTTCATAACTTATCCTTTAAAAAGTCCTCACTCCCTCATTTTAAAAAATCGTCTAATTCATCCCCGAAAATATCCTTAAAAAAGTCGGCTCCCTTTTCCGATTCTTTCGATTTTTGTGGCTTTGGTGCAACAGGTTGTTTATCAGGTTTTTTGGGTTCATCCTGCTTCGGAGTTTTTATTTCAATTTCTGCTTCCGGCTTTTCAACTTTTGGTTTTTCCGGTTGTACCTGCTTTTCCGGGATGGCAGCCGATCGTTTGGTGCCTTTAAAAGCGCCACGGGTTTTTGATTTTATTTTGTCTAATTGCTCGTCATCGGCTTCCAGAATTTCCAGCAATTCCAGTTGCGAAGACAACAGATACCGTAAGCGTGTGATTAACGAATCCTTTTGTTGTTGAAGTTCGGCCAGTTCCCGTTTCAGCGTTTCCACTTCAGCCCTGGCTTCTTCAATCATCTGTTTGGCCTTAACCTCGGCTTCGCGCTTAATAAGTTCAGCCTCTTTTTCCGAAGTCTTTTTTGAAAGCTGTGAAGTCTGCTGAACTTCGTAAAGGGTTTGTTTTAAGGTTTTTTCTACATCTTTGTAATGCCGGAGTTCAGCTTTAAGTGTTCCGACCTCTTTTTCCAGCTGCTGATTGGTTTGCAGCATCCGTTCGTACTCTTCGGCTACTAATTCGAGGTACGTTTCAACTTCAACTTTGTCATAACCGCGCAGCGCGGTTTTAAATTCCTGTTTCTTGATATCGATTGGTGAAAGCTTCAAAATTACCTCCCTCTTGCACCAAAAATGGCAGTGCCTACCCGAATGTGGGTGCTGCCTTCTTCAATGGCTATTTCAAAATCTCCGCTCATTCCCATGGAAAGGAAGGGCAGAGGGTGACCGTGAAAGGCCTTTGTCAATTTGTCCCGCAGGCTGGCCAATGTTTTAAAGGCCTGCCTGATCTTTTGCTGGTCATCAGTTAATGGCCCAATAGTCATTAAACCTTTAACTTCCAAATGTTTCAGCTCTTTAATGGTAGCAAAAGCTTCGGGAACTTCCGCCGGATTAAAGCCGAATTTAGTGCTTTCGCCGCTGGTATTAACTTCCATTAAAACCGGAATGGTTAACGCCCTTTTCTCTGCAAATTGTTCCAGAGCCCTGGCCAGGTGTACCGTGTCCACCGAATGAATCAGCACTGCTTGCGGTACTACGTATTTGATCTTATTGGTCTGCAAATGACCAATAAAATGCCATTCAATATCTTCCGGCAAAAGCCTGGCTTTGTCCCTTAATTCCTGTGGTCTGTTTTCTCCAAAAACTCTTAAACCGGCATCATAGGCCTGGCGAACAACCTCTGCGGGGAATGTTTTGCTGACTGCAATGAGTGTAACCTCATCAGCCTTTCTCCCGCTTCGGGCACAGGCCGCTTCAATCCGTTCCTGAACACGCGCAATCGCATCTTTCATTGAATTCTTCATAAATCATCAAAATTAAAGAATTAATCGGTCGAATGCAATTTAGCTTCTATTTATCGGTCTGAAAACCGATATTCTTGCCTCTTTGGTCTTGCCCGTGAATAACGATTTCACCAAACTGTTCTTCGTATTTTTTAACATTTTCTTCCAGAGCTTTTAAAAGTGATTTTGCATGCTGGGGTGCCATTACGATTCGTGCGTAAACTTTGGCCTTTGGTTTCCCCGGCAAAATGCGCGTAAAGTCAAAAACAAACTCAGCCGGTGAATGAGAAATTAACACCAGATTGCTGTAGATTCCTTCTGCTTCCTGTTCGCCTAACTCAATATTAATCTGTTTTTCCGGAAATTGTTGGGCCATCTTTTACTCCTTTTAAGTTTATTTGCTCTTGATCATTAAAAATGTTTAATTTAGAAACCAGTACAATTTAAGTCAACTTAATATTTTTTAAATAATTATGGGAAAAATTAGTCCTTTAAAAATAGATGAGATTCGCGGGGCAGTAAATCTTGTGCATTACATTTCCCAGTTTGTCTCATTAAAAAAAGCCGGTCAAAATTTTAAAGGGCTTTGCCCCTTTCACACGGAAAAAACACCCTCTTTTATTGTTAGTCCTGCCAAACAGATTTTTCATTGTTTTGGTTGCGGTAAAGGTGGCAATCTGTTCACCTTTATCATGGAATACGAGAAATTGTCTTTTATCGAAGCTCTGCGCCGGGCGGCCGATTTTGCAGGCATTCCTCTGCCGGAAGAAGACCTGCAGGCTCAGGTTAAGGAGAGAACTTATTTCGAAAAACTTTACCAGATTAATGAGATTGCTGCTAAATTTTTTGAAGAAAACCTATTTAAGAAAGAGAATGGCAACTGGCTTCAATATTTTAAAAAACGTGGCCTATCCGAAAAGACGATCCGAAAATTTCAACTGGGCTATGCACCGGATGCCAAAAACGCATTATTGGATGTATTGAAAAAAAACAGTGCCGATCTGACCGAAGCTGAAAAATTAGGCCTGATTACGCGAAGCTATTACAACGATGCCTTTATTGATAAGTTCCGTCATCGGGTGATGTTTCCCTTCCACAATCTGAGTGGAAAAATTATTGGTTTTGGCGGCCGGCAGTTACGCGAAGAACAACAACCCAAATACCTGAATAGTCCCGAAAGTCCGATTTACAAAAAGGGTTCCATTCTTTATGGATTGTACCAGGCTGTTAACCGGATCCGCGAAGAAGATTATGTGATTTTGGTGGAAGGTTATTTTGATCTCCTGCAATTGGTAGAACACGGACAAACCAACGTAGTAGCCTCATCGGGGACTGCTTTAACGGATTATCAGGCCAGACTTTTAGGGCGTTACACGCAAAACGTGCTTTTGCTTTACGATGGGGATGCGGCCGGGCGCAAAGCGGCTTTACGGAATGGCTACATTTTGGAGAAGAACGGTTTAAATGCCTACATCGCGGTTTTACCACCAGACGAAGATCCGGATTCATTTTTAAGGAAAAATGACCTGAAAGCGCTGGAACCTTATCTGAAATCACAGTTGACACCCATCGAATTCGAAATTAATTCTTTTTTCGAAGAAAATCCTAAACCCTCCTTGCAGGTCAAAAATCAGTTTGTGATGCAATTACTGGAGAACTTACTGGAACTTAGTGACCCGCTTAAAACAGGACTTTACCTACCCTTAATTTCAGACCTGTTACAGGTTAACGAGGCTTTACTGATTGAACAATACCGCAAATTGGAAAAGCGGCGACGTAAATGGAGTAAAACGGAAGAACCTGAAGCGGAGATTGTTCCGGAAAAAGAAGATCGTTTTCATCGTGGGCAATACCTGGCCGAGGCCGGTGTGGTTTATCTTCTTTTGAATGGCGATGAAAAAGTAAGAAATTATTTGCTTTCACAATTGTCTTACGATATGTTTGAAACCCCATCCTTTACAGAGGTGTACGAAGCCATTGTCACTGAACTGGAAGAACGGGGTAAAGTAGATCCCAAAAGCGTCATGTTACAGTTTGAAGAAGCCGTAGATGTTCAGGCGGCGCTTTCAGCTCTGGACTTAATGGAGTTTAACGATCCCTTTAAATTTGCCAGGGATTGCATTTTTCAGTTAAAAAAATGGAGTCTGGAAAAGCAAGCCCAGGAATTTCAGGAATTGATCCGCAGCGATCATGAATCACAGGAAGCAATGGCTCATTACACCATGGAACTGATGCGCGTAAGAAAAGAGATCAATGTCCTGATTAAAACACATCGGCAGGGCGGAGTAGAATTTTAACTTTCGAATGTTGTAATCTATTGCGTACTTTTAATTTTGGAATTGGAGAACGTAGATGAAATTTTTATTTACAATAGCTGTGACCGTACTTTTAGTATTGCAAAATTTAACAGCCCAAAGTGACTGGCAGATGGTTACAGTGTCGGACACAGTAGTGGATTTTGGTTCGGTTGATGCCTACCGGCAGCACACCAGAAATTTAACTTTGTACAATAATGCTGATAAGGTCATCCATGTGTTAAGCGCTGCTTTTGAAGAGGATGTTTTTAGTACCGATTTGAATTCTATCCCATTACCTCCGCAAAGCAGTATGAATTTTTCTATCAGTTTTGAAAGCGATCAGAATGTTGATTACACAGATTTCCTGCATATCGAGTTGGATCACGGTGTTCATTCTATTGTTATTGAAACTTCTGCTCAGGCTTTTTACGAAGATTCTTATTATGATGCCACGCAAAACAAATGGGGAAGTGACCTGAAAAATGCCCTGCATAATCTTATTAAAGGACACACCCAATACGATTACGGAGATTTGTGGAATATCCTCTCCGATACCGATGAAGACCCTGCCAATCCAAATAATGTGATCCTGATTTACACCGGCTGGTCTTATCCCAAAGCCAATCATGGTGGCAATCCGGATCAATGGAACAGGGAACACGTTTGGGCAAAATCGCATGGTGATTTTGGTACAACACCACCCGCAGGCACTGATGTGCACCATATCCGGCCCTGCGACGTTTCTGTTAACAGCAAACGTGGTAATCTCGATTTTGACGAGGGTGGCACTCTTTACACCGATCCCGATGGAGTTACAAACTGCTATTACGATTCCGATTCCTGGGAACCCCGTGATGAAGATAAAGGAGACGTGGCACGGATGATGTACTACATGGTAGTCCGCTATGAAGGTGAAGAGGGCTATGACCTGGAACTGGTGGATTACATACCTTCTACAACCAGTGGTGAGCCTGTTTTTGGTAAAAAATCCACTCTGTACGATTGGCATTGGATCGATACCGTTGATAACTGGGAACGAAGACGAAACGATCGGATTTACAATAACTGGCAACACAACCGCAATCCGTTTATTGACCATCCGGAATTTGCCGATCGTCTGCCCAGTATTTCGGGACTGCCTGTTCCTTCCGATCCTGAAATAGTGGTGAGCCCACTTCAGATTACGATGGACACGGTGGGCATTAACGCAAAGGAAACTTATTATTTAGCCCTAATGAACAGTGGGGTTCAAACTCTGGAAATAAGCAATATTCAAAGCACCAATCCCCAGTTTACGGTGGCACAGTCCAATCTTTCACTTGCTCCGGAAACATATGAATATTTAGCTATTACTTTTAACGGTTCCGGGGCAGAGGGAACTTACGATACCAATATTCAGCTTACCAGCAATGACCCCGATGAAGGTTTTATTGAAGTGCCGGTTCGTATTCATGTGCAGGAAGCAGCCAGCCTTGTTGAATTGTCGAATTTTCCTGAAGCATTTAGCCTGCAACAAAACTTTCCCAATCCGTTTAATCCACAAACCACCATTAAATATAATTTAGAGCGTAGTA
>CAYNLJ010000040.1:0-11217 GCA_964398005.1 uncultured Caldithrix sp.
TTGATTTTTACTTTTTGCGACTGGGCAAATATCCCTCCTGAAAAAATCATTAAGAGTAATATGAGACCTAACCGTTTGCGCACCTTTACCTCCATCTTAAAATGTAAACGAATGTCTTAGTCTGATTTTTATGTCTTCCAGATATTGTTTCTGATTTTGAATTTTATAGTATCCCATTAATTCTCGATCATACTCAATTTCTAACAAAATGTTTCTTAAAAAACGATATTCAAGACCAAATGAATGATTAATATCAAACGACGGACGAGATTGATCATAAAACGAAACAAGCTGTCCTGTGTAAGTAAAAAATAAATTCTGGGTTAAATATTTACCCAGCGTAATCTCCGAACTCTGCATCAAAAACAGATAGGGCGTCTGTGTATTGAACGGATTGATTAAAGGCGTTGACCGGTTGAAACTGTTTTTCCCAAAACCAATGCTGGAGTAAAACAGATTTCGGGCAATATTGGAATTAAAACGCACCATGTCAATACCCAGATTTCTTTCAATAGCCCTTTCCAAAGGCCTGAAGAGGGGTCTGAACAAATACTTTTCGGTCACGGCTCCACCTACGCTGGTCACCTTGTCCGCAATATTGCCCACGCTAAACCCCAAATCCGCCAGAACCAGTTCCTGACTCTCTCCAATCTGAGGATCTGCCGAAACCAGTTTGAATTTAAAATCTTCCCAACTACCCTGCTGTTTTTCCTGATGGGTTTCTTTGTCTATGGCGTAAAGCTTTAGGTAAATTGTTTTGGGAATAGCTCCGATACTATCGCGAATGGTGGTCCAGGCCTGCCCTGAAATAATGGGATATGGGCTATTTTGCGTAAATTCCGCCTGAAAAAAGTCGACCCTAAAGGTTTGATCCAGATATTCCAATCTTCCTCGTGAAGAGCTGATTTTACCGCTTACATTGAACGTACCTTCGTTTAGAATACCACTAAAATGCAATCCCGGTGAACTCTCGTCGATGTAAAGCTCCGTATTCACGTTGTCGATGTAGGCTGGAATTTCTCTAAAATAGAGAACATCCTCGCCAGAAACCGTTAATACATCCCAATCGATATTTTCCAGAAAGTTAACAACGGAATTGTCTTTTTTTACAGGTTGCCCCTGACTCAAAAAAGGAAAGGTCAGGCGTGTATCGTACAGAACGACTTTACCATGAACTAACGGATGTTTCAATGGGCCTGCAAAGTAAAAGCTTTCCTGGTTGTTTATGCCGGTCAAATAAAGACGCCCCTCATCGTTTTCCACCATCAATCCCGGAATATGTAAACGCACCCCATGACCGGTTGTTGTTAACTTCAACACACCAAAATCCAAGTCAAAATTTTTAACATACCATGGTTGCAATTTGCGACCATCGGTTAACTTAACATCCCTCACCGTATTTATGGTCAGGACTTCTCCACCTGCTTCACCACTCAGATTAATAAAGTTAACCTGATTAGAATTGCTTTTCTTTTCAATCACTCCCGAAATATTAGAAACATGGCGGGCTACGTTTTTCATCCAGAGTTCACCCTGGTTGATCAATAAATAGCCGCTGCTCAACCGAATCTGATCAGGGCTGCCTCCAAAAGCAAGATGCATTTCTACATCCGATGTGGCCCGTTCAAAAAATGGTTGATAATAGGGAATGATTCCCAAAAGATCACCTTTAAAATTCACAAAAAAATCGATTTCCTGAGTTGGATCAAATGGTAACTCTCCCAGGCCATTTAAGGTAAAACGGTCTCTTTTCGTAACCTCCAGTCGGTCAAAAACCACCTTTTGCTTTTCCAAATCCAGGAGATTCTGACCGTTCAAATATTCATTTCTGAGAGATGCCGAAAAATGATCAAAAGGAATGCGATCCAGAAAGCCGTTTTCCATCTGTAAATCCAAACTGATTTGCGGTTTTGCAAACGGTCCGGCAGCCGTAAGATGATAACTGGTGGTTCCGGTTAGTTTTGGACTGCTATTAAAAAAAGTAAACCAAATTTGTTCAAAGTCAACATCCTTGGCACTAAAATCAGCATTTAACGAATCGTTCTGAATATCCGCAAATCCCCTCCCCTGAATCACAGGTAAATTGTTAATGGCAATTAATAAAGAATCTAATTTAACAAAGGATTTATTTGCTGCAAATTTTAAATTAAACTGGTAGTAACCAATATCGTTAAAAACAAAACGATCACCGGTAAGGTTGCCATTTAAAACCGGATTTTGGAAGCTGCCCGCTAAATCAAGTTGTCCGTTTACCGAGCCCAATAATCTAAAATCATCCCCTGAAACAGAGTCACTAATGGCCCGCATTATTTTAAAGTCATTGAATTTAATCTGGCTGGAAAGATAGGACTCTTTTTGTAAATCGATTAATACCTGACCCAGAATCTGATCCTGAAAGTTAAATTGACCACTCAGCTTTTCAGGCGAAATTTGAAAGCTTAAACTACCTTCCAGATTTTTAAGACGCCCCAGGCCTTGAATCGTTTTTTTTCTGGCAAATAAATCAGTGATGCGGGTTTGTAACTCAATACGATCTTTTGGATGGTTCTTTTTGGAAAAAACAATTTCTGAATTTATGCCATCCTTAAGCGACCCGCTAAGCTTAAATGAAGAATGGCTTAAACTGAAAAAATTATGAAGCCCTTCAATAGAAGTTAACTTCTCCATCGGGAACTCAGATATCCAGCCTTGTGATATCTGCCAGCTGTTAAACAAATCAGTTACCTGCAGGAGTCCCTTAAAGTCCTGTTTGTTAGAACGGGTAACCGCCAGTGACAGTGTTTGCCGGTCCCCGCTCAAACGGCCTTTAACGTCCAATACAGAATCACTTTGCTGGTGAATTACGTACTGCCAAGTTCCGTTTAGTCGTTTCGCGTTCAGATCTACCCGTCCCCGGATATTTAATTCATGTTGCTTCTGATGCAAACGGTCAAAAATGACGTGGGGTCCACCCTGATGCCGAATTCTCAAGTTAAAGTTGGCATTTAATGCTACCTGGTCCGAAAAGAAATTAAGCCAGACCGAATCATTTTGGGCAATAGCAGCCTGCCCATGTGCAAGCCGGAAAGAATCCAGCACACTTTCAAACTGAAAATTCAAATCATGTAATGCCACACTTGATTCATATTTTAAAATACCATTCCGCCCTGTAATATTTAATCTCTTTTTCTGTGGATTAAATAAAAATTCAAATTCCGAAGAAAGTCCAAACGATTTCAATCGGGCAAATTCTTCACCGATCGGCAGCCCGGACAGGTTTAATTGGTCAACACGAAGCTGACCAACAAATTCAGGTTTAAAAATATCCCTAACAAACATTTGACCGGTAAACCCGGATTCTCCCAATCTTCCGCACAATGAATCCAGAATAAGTCTGTTATCTGTTAGTACTGTTCTGAAGGATAGCGAATCCAATTGCAGGGAACCATATTGAAATCGTTCGGATTTAAACTCCAGTTGGCCGTTTGAACGCAGTTTATTGAAATCTCCGCCATCGTTTTCAACCAGAAGCCATCCATCAATATTAGCCTGAATTTTTCCTATTTGAGGGAAAAATCGGGACAATTCCAGAGGTTTAAAATTAAATTCTCTGAAATTATTAATAAATTTAAATTTTTTGCGTTTTAAGTTTAAATCACCCGCCAGGTCAATTTTTTGTAAATCATTACCCAAAAGGTTACCGGCTAATTTTAATTTAAAAAGATTAAAATCACTGGTTTTTAATATTCCATTCAAGTTATTGGCCAGGATCAGATCCTTACCCTCGGAAAATCGGATAAGAATGGCAGCCTTTTCAACTTTGAAGAAATTGATTCCTTTCTCCCGCGCAATAACCTGAATAAAGTTTAAAATTTTGTTCCATTGTTCAGGTGATTGCTGTCTGCTGCCGGAAGTATCTTTCAAAATTACAATTTGTGGTTCAATGAGTGATATTGATTTGAGTGCCTGCGTGGGATCAGTTGGATGTATTAACAGGGTAGAAAGATCATAAATAAATTGAACTGATTTAACCGTTAACTGGTAGTCCTGATTTTCAGGGACGATGGACAAACGCGAAATTTCAAAAGTGCCCAGCCCAATACGAAAATCTGTTAGTTTAATTTCTAAGTTCTGATCGCGAAGTATTTTTTTAAATAAATAGGCTTTTATGGGTTGATCGAAGCCTGTAACCCGCAAAAAAGCAGGTAAGGCCACAATGGCAACACCTAAAAGTGAAACAACTAAAGATAGGATTAAAATAATTTTTTTCATTAAGCTCTTGTATTCTCTAAATCTAATAATCTTCTACGTATTTTCACTGCATCCGTTCCGCAGAATTGTCAAGTATTTAAAATTATTAAATTAAGCCTTGAATGTCAAAGGAAAGAAACCGTTAATTCTATGTTTTTCATGAATTATTTAAATTGATAGAAAAGGACATGGAGTTTAAACTCTCAAAAGCAGGTTTTTGGATATTGAATGTTCCCCTGAACTTCCACTTTAGTGCCATAAAATTAGTGTAACCGCTGGAAGCGGCAGTTTAGTTTAACTTGCGTACTTCTCCATGGTGCCAGCTGTCGCATGTCCATGACCTGGACTCAAAAGAGTATTTAAATTCTTTCCGCCACGATTTCAGCAATATCTTTCACCTGAATGCCAGCCTGAGTTTCATTAGAGGCATCGGTCAACATCGTTAAACAAAAAGGACAGGCAGTGGAAACCATTTTAGCATCGATTTCCTGCGCCTGTTGAAGCCGCGCCCGTCTCACTGCTTCTTGTCCTGGTTCTTCTTCTTTCCACATCTGTGCGCCACCGGCACCGCAACAGAAACTGTTTTCCCGTGTGTTTGCCATCTCCTTTACAGGAACCTTTGTCACTTCTGTTAAGACGTTGCGCGGGGCTTTAAACTCACGATTGTGCCTTCCCAGGTAACAGGGATCGTGAAAGGTAAGGTTTTCAAGCGGTTCACTTTTTACCGGCAACTTTCCTGTCGAAATCAGTTCATTAATAAATTGACTATGATGCAGTACTTCATACTGACCACCAAACTGCGGGTACTCGTTTTTCAGCGTGTGTAAACAGTGAGGGCAAGTGGTTACAATTTTCTTAACACCTGCTTCATTTAAGGTTTGGACATTGTTTTCCGCCAACATGGTAAACAAATATTCGTTTCCTGCCCGGCGTGCGCTGTCTCCCGTACAGTTTTCTTTATTTCCTAAAACCGCAAAATTCACTTGCGCCGCATTTAAAATCTTGGTAAACGATTTTGCAATACGCTGTCCTTTCTGATCAAAGGCACCGGCACAGCCAACCCAGTAAAGAATTTCAAAATCCGGATTTTCTTCCACCGTTGGCACCTTTAAATCATCTTCGGATTTGGTCCAGGCCAGGCGGTCTTCGTTCATGTTCCAGGGATTGCCATTGCGTTCCATTCCCACAAACGCATTTTGCAATTGTTTAGGGAACTGAGATTCCATTAGCACCCTGTCACGACGAATGCCCAACAGGTCGTAAAGCGGCTCATTACCAACCGGACAAACCTCAACACAGGCACCACATGTGGTGCAGGCCCAAAGTGCCGATTCACTGAGGGCAAATTCCAGAAATGGTGGCAACTGATCTTTTTCATTTAAAATTAATTCGGCATTCTTATTTAAGAAATAGCGTTTATTAATTTCCAGCGCCGAGGGACTTAGCTCTTTGCCTGTATTGTAAGCCGGGCATACTTCCTGGCAACGGTGGCACATGATGCAGGCGTAAGCATCAATCAATTGTCCCTTTTCCAAATGAGCCAGAGTGGCCTGACCAAATTGTTCGGCTTCTTCATCTTCAAAATCAATAGGTTCCTGTAAACTGTAACCATCTAATCGCTTTTTAAAGAAAAAATTGATGGGTCCCATGAACAAATGAGCATGTTTGCTGTAAGGGAAATAGGGAATGAATGCTAAAATTAACCCGATTGCCAGCCACCAGCTGATATGGTACAACACATTAAGCGTATTGGGAGATATCCCCTGCCACAGACTGGCTATCAAAGTGGCGGCCGGTTGCCAGGCATCAGCACCCTGAGCGGCAAGCAAAAAACTTTCACCCAACCAGCGAAATCCCACATGCATTAAAATAAACAGGCCAACAATTAAAGAATCCCTTCTGATACCGGCATTCACTTCGGGCAGTAATTTAATATTCTCCCGAATCTTTAATTTAGAACTATGAAAAACGAAACGTCGCAAAAGAAAAATGGTCATGCCTATTACTGCTAACACACTAAAGACATCAACAAACAAAAAATACAGATGTCCTATAATGTTATGGCCAAATAACATAAAATCGGAGACAAACGCCTTAATTAAATCATTCAGGTTGACCAGAAAGTAAAGCACAAAGGCCCAGGCAATGAAGGCATGAAATAAACTAATTAAAAATCTGGACCTTAAAACTGTATTTTGCAGGATTAAAACTTTTAAAGCCAGGGAAAGTCGGCGTGCAACCTGGTTTACAGCTAAGCTCCCCTGTCCGCTCTGAATAACTTTAACCATGCGAGAGAAGGTTTTGTAAGATAAAATAAACGAAAGGACAAGTCCTGCAACCAAAATGATTTGTTCAACAAAAGAAAGCATAACATTTTCCTTTGTAATGATATTTATCTGAAATTAAAAGACAAAATCAGGTTATCTTATTTACTCTCTTTAACAAAGCAGCCACCAATCGCACGCCAAATCCGGTAGCTCCCTTGCTTAAAAAATCGACATGTTTTACATCATTAGCCGTGCCGGCCATATCGACATGAGCCCAGTTAGCATTCTGTACAAAAAATTCTAAAAACTTAGCGGCAGTAATTGCTCCACCCCAACGACTACCAATATTTTTAATATCGGCCACATCGCTTTCTAAGTCTTTGTGGTAGATGTCATCCGTGGGTAAAGGCCAGACCAGATCACCGGATTCTTCACCGGCTTCAAAAAGAGCCGTTCTTAAATTAGAAGAATTGGAGAAAACTCCTGCCCGTTTATCACCCAGAGCAACCATGCAGGCACCGGTTAAGGTGGCAAAATCCAGAACAAGGGCAGGATTATATTCCTGCACAGCATAGGCAAGCGCATCGGCCAGAATTAAGCGGCCTTCCGCATCAGTGTTCAAAATTTCAATGGTTTTTCCGGAAAAGGATTTTATCACATCTCCGGGACGAATGGCAGCGCCGCCCGGCATATTTTCGACCAGCGGTACTATCCCAATTACATTGAAATGCGGCTTGCTGTTAACCACATAATTCATGGCACCTATAACGGCCGCGGCTCCGGACATATCAAATTTCATTTCATGCATATTGGCCGATGGCTTAATACTAATACCACCGGTATCAAAGGTAACTCCTTTACCCACCAGGGCAACCGTTTTTCTGGCCTGCGGGGGCTGATATTTAATGACCACCAGATACGGTTCGTTATGACTACCCTGGGCTACGGCCAAAATGGCGTTCATGCCCATTTTTTCAAGATTTTCACGGTCGTAAATTTCCACCGTGCAATGATTGTTATTCTTAAAATTTTTAACGACCAACTCTTTGATGTAAGCAGGTGTCGCTATATTTGCCGGTTGATTGGCCAGGTTGCGTGCCAGATAAATACCTGCCATCATTTTGCGGGTTTTTATTACGGCCTGGCGAAATTTTGGAGAATATTCGTGTTTACCACACACAAAAATGTAACGAGGTTCGACAGTTGAAGTCTTACTTTCTGATTTGTACTCATCAAAGCTGTATTGTTTGTAAAGAATGCCTTCGGTTAGTTGTTCAATAATTTTTTGATTACAAACCGGTAGATTACCTAAATAAATGTGATTACGTCGGCTTTTTACATCTTTCTGTCGGGCCTCAATCAGATACCCAATTTCCCTGAACTTGTAGGAATCTACCTCGAAAGAATCCCCCATGCCGACCAATAAAATACGTTCCACACTTTCTGAAAAACGAGGATAAAAAAGGAGAGTCTCTTTAAATTTCCCCTTAAAATCTTTGACTTCACTAAAAAACCATTCCAGATCTTTTTGAACACAGGGCGGAAAAACCGAATAATCTTTCTTCCTCTTCTTTGCGAATTTGTCTGTCAACATAATGACTAAAAGATGCGAATTCAGGCCATATTCCGAAACCGTCGCAATCTGAAACACAACGCTTCCTTTCTTTTAGTATTTTTCAGGAATCACTTTTTGTGCAATCAGTAAGTTCCTTCGAATGGGACTGATGCGATCTACAAACAATACACCATTTAAATGATCAATTTCATGTTGTAGAATTCTTGAAAGCCACCCGGAGAACTCCTCTGTAAACTCTTCTCCTGTTTCATCCTGAAATTTCAGTAAAATTTTTTCAGGACGTGTAACTTCTTCGCGTACTCCCGGAATAGACAGGCAACCTTCCTCTACTACCCATTCACCGGAAGATTCTAAAATATTAGGATTGATAAAGACGCGCGGATACTCGTTTTCTACCAATTCTGAAGCATCTACCGCAATAATTTGTTTAGAGATCCCAATCTGCGGAGCAGCCAGCCCAATACCGTCCTCCACATGCATCACATCGATCATGTCCCGGGCAAATTTTTTCAGATTGTCATCAAATTCCGTTATTGGTTCAGCCACCTTTCTTAAAATTGGATCCCCAATGTACCGAATTTTATATTTCATGTAATTAACCTCCAAATAATAAAGCAAAATATATTAATTTTTTTTGAAATTAAAAAATATTGTTAAAATTGTAAAAAGAAAAGCCCTTTTGCCAATCATTTTTGGCAAAGGGCTTTAAAGTGTAAAGCAAAATGTAGAATTAAAAGCTTAAACGGCAAAAGAACTTCCACAACCACAGGAACGTGCCGCATTTGGGTTCTGGAAAACGAATCCGGAACCATTCAATCCATCTGTAAAATCAATAGTTGTGCCAATCAGGTAAACCATGCTTTTGGAATCGACAACCACCTTTACCTGCCCCTGTTCCAACAGTTGATCGCTTTCTTTTAACTGTGAATCAAAAGACATGGTGTAGGTCATACCGGAACAGCCACCGCCCTTTACACCAATTCGCAGATAATGATTGGCCAGGTTCTCCTGTTCCATGATATTCTTAATTTGTTGAACCGCTTTATTTGTTAATGAAATCATTAATACCTCCAATAATTAAAAAAGATTTTACAAATCAAAACGAGCAGGTGGGCTATTAAATTCCCGTGTTTCAGCAAAAATTAGCTAAAATTTGATCTTTCTGATTAGCATGTTATGTGGCTAAAAGTTAGAAGGGGCGGAGCTAAAGTTTGTAAAAAGAATTTTCAGTATGAAGACTGGCACTTGAAAAAGCGTTGCTTAATCACCCAAATCGTTAAATTCGCTGAGTGTGCTCAATCGCGTGGATTTAGTCTTCCAAATGCAAGCTCAATGGAAGATTGTCCATTTTCGCAGCACCCCTTGCCAAAAGCAATACACCCCATTCACCATCTTAATAAGCCGATTTGATCTCAAATAAAAAAAATCCGGTCTGCGTTGGTTCTCAGACCGGATCTAAAGCAAATTGAGAAAAACTGATAAAATCAATCATCTAAATTCATATTCTCTTCAAAATCGTCGGTATATTTCGATGAAATGGTTTGCCGGATGACACAAACCTTTATTTGCCCCGGGAATTCCATAGATTCACGAATTTTATTGGCAATATCAGTTGACAGCACCTGGGCTTGTTCATCCGATATTTTATCGGGTTCCACGATGACACGAATTTCGCGGCCAGCAGAAATAGCATAGGTTTTTGCCACTCCTTCAAAGGAATTACCGATTTCTTCAAGCTTGGTAATCCGCTTGGTGTAGGCCTCAAGGGTATCTCGACGGGCCCCCGGACGGCTTCCGCTGATTTTGTCTGCAGCAGTAACCAGCACAGAAATCGGATGAATGGGTTCCGCTTCTTCATGATGCGCCAGGATGGCATTCTTTACAATTTCATGTTCGTTACAGGCTTCGGCCAGCTCAAGGCCCAACGTAACATGGCTACCTTCTGAATTATTGCTGACGGCTTTACCAATATCATGGAACAAACCGGCTCTGCGGGCCAGATTAACATTAAAGCCCAATTCCGCCGCCATAGACCCGGAAATGTATGCTACCTCTTTTGAGTGCTGTAACATATTCTGACCGTAACTGTAGCGATATTTTAATCGTCCTAAGGCTTCCCTCATCTTGGGATGCACATTGCTTATTTTTAATTCACGCAAGGTTTCATCCGCCGCCCGTTGAATAGCACGGTTAACTTCCTTTTTGGCACGGCTCACCATTTGCTGAATGGTGTTTACATTAATGGTTTTACCTTTAATCAAATATTCCATGGCCAATCGGGCGATTTCTCGAGCCACGGGATCATAACCAGAGAGGACGATTAATTCAGGCGTATCATCAACAATCACTTTAACCCCGGTTGCCTCTTCAAAGGCGCGAATATTTCGCCCCTCCCTTCCAATAATCATACCTTTGAAACGTTCACTGGGCAACTCTACAGTTGAAAGCGTGGATTCCATGGTAAATTCATAGGCTAAATTTTCAATTGCCTGGGCGATTATTTCCTTGGCTTCCCGCTGAGCCTTTTCTTTGGCTTCTTCCTTAATTTCCTTAACCAATTGAACCGCTTCTAATTTTGCCTGACTTTCCAGATTTTTTAATAGTTCTTTTTTTGCATCATCAATAGTCAGGTTGGCAATTTTTTCCAATTTTTTATTCTGTTCCTCAATCAAAGCATCCACTTTTTTGTGCTTTTCATAAAGCAACTGTTCCAGTTCGTTGATCTTTTTCTCTTTATTTTCCAGACGTGCTTCACTAATTTTAAGTTGTGTCTCTTCACGACGTAATGCCTTTTCACGACGAATATTTTCATTTTCCAGACGTGCAGCCTTTTCTTCTTTCTGCCGGATCTCTTTAAGAAAGGCGTTCCGTTTTTGCTGCAATTCCTGTTTTAATTTGTAATGGCTGTCCCGTCGAACTTTTTCAGCCTGCTTTTTAGCCTGTTCAATGATTTGACTGGCCGTTTGTTTTTTACTGCGCAAATACAAATTAAAAAGTACGACGCCTATCCCGGCTCCTAAAATCAGACCTGCAAAAAGCGCAATGATTAGATTTATGTCAACATTATTCAGCATTTTTCACCTCACTTACGTATTCTGACTCTTGTAGACAAAATAAACCTGTCTACAAGAGTCAGAATACGTA
>CAYNLJ010000041.1:0-11098 GCA_964398005.1 uncultured Caldithrix sp.
ACCCTGGCAGCGCAGATAAACGCCTTGTGGGCAATAATTCTGCCGATCGCGCAACTTGGTGCAGAATTTTATTCGCAAAATTTTAGATTTGGCATATTTACCGGAAAAGTAATTCCGATCATTGGCGCTTATTATTTTGACACAGAACGCAGACTCATGGTACACAGTGTGGAAATTGGCAGACGTGCCATCAAAGCCAACGGTCAATGGCATGAAGTAGATTTCGTTTTTTACTGGCTGCCTGACCCCGACGGAGATGATGATTTTGTTTTTAAAATTGAATTGAACCTGCCTCTTTTTTAATTTGCTTTAAAATGAGGGAAAATCCATGCGTTTTTTAGATAGATTAACTTTAAGCGTTGTACCGTTTAAGGCGGCCTTGCGTTCCTTGGCTATTTTTAAAGTGACTCACACACCGCGTAGAATCTGGAACCTGACAAAAGTCCTTACTTCCATGAAGCTGAGCAAAATCCTTAAACGACCAATTGTCTGGGGTATTCCGCCCATCGTCATGGTCGAACCGACCAATATCTGTAATCTGAAATGCCCCATGTGCCCCTCCGGCAATGGCGATATGGCCCGCCCGCGAGGAAGGTTAGATCTGGAAAATTTTAAAAAATTAATGACTGACATTGGCCCTTACGTGTACCAGATTCAATTCTGGAATCAGGGCGAACCTTTTTTGAACAAGCAGTTTTTAGACATGGTCGCTTATGCCAAACGCTTTGGCGTAATGACGCAAACCTCTACCAATGGCCATTTCATTCGATCCTTAAGCGATGCTCAGGCCATTGTTCAATCGGGACTGGACCAAATTATCTTTTCCCTGGACGGCACCAATCCGGAAACTTACGCCAAATATCGCGTGGGAGGGGATTTCAATTTAGTAATGCAGGCATTAGAATATCTTTCCCAGGCAAAACGTCAGCTAAAAAGTAAACGGCCGCTAATTGAATTGCAATTTTTGATCTTTAAACACAATTTGAATGAACTGAAACACATTGTAGAAATTGCCCAACAAAACGAAGTGGAACGCATTTCGTTCAAAACCGCCCAGATTTATTCTGATGAGCAGGGCTTCGAATTTTTGCCGGAAAACGAACAGTTGAACCGCTACCAGTTCGATGGACAACACTTTTCACTGAAAAGCGAATTACCTAACTGGTGTAAACGTCTATGGCTAAACACCACCATTAACTGGGATGGTTCGGTCAGTCCCTGCTGTTTTGACAAAGACGCCGACTACGCCATGGATTTTATTTTCAACCATGCAACACCATTCAAAAAGGTCTTTAAAAATGAAAAATACATGGCCTTCCGCCGACAGGTTCTGACCAATCGGAAGGCTATTGAAATGTGCCGCAACTGTACCGAAGGCATGGAAGAACCCTACGCCCGCATTGTAGAAATGAAAGACAGGATATCCATTGAAAGATTTTTGGCAGAAGCATCACATCTGGAAAATGAAGAGATCTCTGTAGAATAAGATCTTCTTCTTAGAAGCACGTATTGATCTTGAATCAATTTCAAAGTATTGTAAGCGCAGTAAAACTCTGAACAGATTACTTGCTGATCTTAAACCTTTAAGTAGTCCTCCTTCATTAAAAAATTTGAATTTTTGCTCAGGAAGTCGTAATAATAGCAGTTTAATTACTACAAGGAAAGACAAAGGAAGGTAAATGAAAATTTCTAAAGGGATCGCAGGTTTTCTACTTTTGATCAATAGTCTGCTGGCTCAAAACTACCTGTGGCCTACTTCGGCCAGTAAATACCTGTCTGCCAGTTTTTGTGAATACCGTCCCGGCCACTACCATTCGGCCATTGACATTAAAACCTGGAATCAGGAAGGTTACCCGGTATTTGCCATTGACGATGGGCGCATTTATCGCATTCGTGTTTCACCCCATGGCTACGGTAAAGTCATCTATCTTAAACTCAGGGACGGCCGTTTTGCTGTGTACGCTCATCTGCAACGTTTCAATCCAAAAATCGAACAGGCTGTTCGTCAAGAACAATTGAAAAGGCAGCGATATTCCATTAACTGGAAACCCGAAAACTGGCCCGTTAAAAAAGGCGAAATCCTGGCCTACAGTGGTCAGACAGGTATTGGTGTACCTCATCTGCATTTTGAAATTCGCGATCCGCAAAACCATGCCCTCAATCCCTTACATTTTTTTAAAGATCAGATCAAAGACCAAATTGCACCGACTTTGCAGGAACTGCTCGTTATTCCTCTGAATGAAAACAGTACCGTAAATGGTTCCATCCTTCCTCAAACTTTTTCACTAAAAAAAGAAAAGGGGATTTACCGAATTACCGAACCTATCTACGCCAAAGGTCAAATCGGCCTGGCCATCAGCGGCTATGACCGGGCCAATGATGTTTACAATAAGTACGGTTTTTACCAGGAAGAATTGTCTGCAAATCAACAAACCATTTTCAGATCCAGCTACGACACGCTTGACTTTAACAAGACTTCTCAAATCGATGTGGAAATTTACTACCCTCTTAAAGCTTTACAAAAAAAGCGCTTCTGGAAATTGTTTAAGGAGCCGTTTAATCAATTAAATTTTTATCGGACCGATGCAAGCGGTGGCATTTTAACTATCGATCAGGAAAGTGTACCCTTTACTATCCGGATTCGCGATTTCTGGAACAATACCAGTTCAATTAAAGGAATAATCTTACCGGAATTTGACACCCCTCCCCGCATATTACTGGCCAGGCAAATTCAGAATCAATTGTTTGTAAAGCTGAATCTTCCCACTCATTTGCAGCAGCTTCAATTATGGACCAGTAAAAGTAAAGTCTGGCAAAAAATCAAATACTACGAAGTGCTGCAACAACAGTTTAAAACAAATAGTCAGCAAATGCTGCTAAAAGCCACCTTAAATCCTGGGCCAGCCAGCAAATTAAAAATTACCGGCAGCATTCCAGGCCAACGCAATTTTAATCTTTTTTACGATTTTTCATTGCCCGAAGACAGCCTTTCGGTTCAAATGATCAATCTTGGTAAATATTGGGTTGTCCATTACCAGCCGACTGAAAAACTGCCTGAGGTGGACATCCAGGTCTTTTTGAATGGTCAGCCTATCCAGCCCGTCACTCATGTGACTTCCGGTTTTATGGAGCAGATCATCAAGCCGGAAGCGGCTCCTCTTCAGGAATTGCGCGTTCTGGTGCGTTCGTTTGAAAAAACGCTTTTCGACAGCACTCTGCAGTTCGCTGTTTTTTTACCTAATAAACAACAAACACTTCGATTATTTAATGATTCACTGAAAATAAGCGCTGATCAATTGGCACTTTACGATACCCTGATCGTTACATTTGAAAAGGACCGGTCGGTTCTCAACTTAAGGGATTCTCTTCCGCTGCTTAGTCCGCGGTATCGATTTAACTGGTACCCTCAGGCATTACGTAAACCGCTTAAGTTTGCCATTAAATATCAAAACCGCAATTTGCCTCCTGCTTCCATTGGCTGCTATGCCTTTAATGGGAGTGGAAAATTAAACTTTTTAGGTGCCAAAATTGACAGCACTCATCAAACAGTGAGCTTTAAAAGCAGAAGTTTTACAGACTTTTTAGCCCTAAGCGACACCATTCCCCCAGTGGTTGAAATTATAACACCAAAGGCTGGCCAATCTTACACCAGCTTAAAATTTGTTAAAATTTCTGTGGATGATTCGCTTTCAGGTCTTGATTCTGACCTCAACTTTCGTATTTTTATTGATAACCAATGGTTAATTCCTGAATGGGACCCGGAACGGAAATTAGTGATGGCCATCCCGCATTGGCCACTCGATATCGGAAAACACCAGCTACACATTGAAGTTGAAGACCAGGCCGGCAATCTTACTCAAAAATCACTGGAATTTTTTATTGAAGGAAACAAAAAATGATTCCCATTGCCGACGAGAGTCCACGCGGTTACACCCCCTTTGTAAACTACGGACTAATCGCTTTAAATATTTTCGCTTATTTTTTTTGGCAGCAACACACCGAGCAATTCATTTACACCTACGGCCTGGTGCCGGCTAAATTCTTTTCAGCGGAATATCAACCTTTTGCAACTTTTACTATATTCACGTCCATGTTTATGCACGGAGGGTTGGGGCACCTGTTTGGCAATATGCTTTATCTTTACATCTTTGGAGACAATATCGAATACACACTGGGACATTTACGCTATTTGTTTTTTTATTTAACAGCTGGCATTGCCGCCGCTCTTTTACAGACCTTTTTGGCACCGGGTTCAACCATCCCGATGGTGGGCGCCAGCGGTGCGATTTCAGGAATTTTAGGTGCCTATTTGCTTAAATTTCCCCGGAATCGCATTTCAATCTTAATTTTCTTTTTCTTTTTCATCGATGTGATTCATGTCCCCGCTGTTATTGTGCTGTCCTTGTGGTTCATTTTTCAACTTTTTAACGGCTGGCTCTCTTTACTGCCGGGCTTGCAGGGCGGAGTAGCCTGGTTTGCTCACATTGGAGGTTTCGCCGCCGGATTTACCCTGGTAAAGTTCTTTGAACCCCGTAAACGATGGAAAGCATGGCTTTAGCATTCATTTCCGGAAATCTTTTATCTTCAACATCTTCCTTATCTTTAGCTCGCTTGCTGTTGGCGAATAAAATAGGAATTGAATAAAAAAATGATTAGTTTGTAGTGTTAACCTGTGACCAATTACTAAAATTTTAAAGGAGGTACATTTTATGAGTGCCAGTACAGGTAATTTAAATCTTGAAGATTTTAAGCCACCCCAGATTTCGGCTAAGCTGATCAAATGGGTAGTGGGCGGAATTCTTGTACTTATCTTCTTCTTTTCCAGTTGGTTCACTGTTGGGCCGGAAGAAGTAGGCGTCGTTTTACGCTTTGGTAAGTACGTGAGGACTGTAAACCCCGGTTTAAACTTCATGATTCCATTTGGGATTGAAAGTGTTTACAAAGTCCCCGTTCAAAGACAGCTTAAACAGGAATTTGGCTTCCGAACTCTGAAAGCAGGCGTAAGATCAGAATATTCCAGCAGAAGGTATCAGGACGAATCACTCATGCTAACCGGAGATTTAAATGCTGCCGAAGTTGAGTGGATTGTCCAATACCGGATTGCCGATCCTTATCAATATCTGTTTAAAATTCGCAATGCCGAATCAACCTTCCGGGACATTAATGAAGCTGTTATGAGGGAAATTGTTGGCGACCGGACGGTAAATGAAGTACTAACCGTAGGCCGCCAGGAGATCGCCTCTGCAGCCGAAGCGATGGTGCAGGAATTAGCCAGTCAATATGAAACAGGTATTAAGGTTGATCAGATCGTTTTACAGGATGTGAATCCGCCGGATGAGGTTAAACCTTCTTTCAACGAAGTAAATGAGGCGCAACAGGAAAAGGAAAAGCTCATCAATCAGGCTCGTTCCGAGTACAACAAAGTTATTCCCAAAGCACGCGGTGAAGCACAAAAAATCATCGAAGAAGCACATGGCTATGCTTTGGAACGTGTAAATGAGGCCAAGGGCGATGTGGCCCGTTTTAATCAGCTTTATTCCGAATACCGCAAAGCAAGGGAAGTAACCAAACAACGTATGTATTTGGAAACCATGAATGAAATTTTATCTAAGGTCGGTCGAAAGCTGATTACCGACAAGGCGGCTACCGGCATCTTGCCGCTTTTTCAATTAGACGACAAGGGAGGGCTGAAAAATGAATAAACGAAGAAATATTATTATCGGAGTGATTGTCTTTTTGGCCTTAATTGTAATTGTCTCTGCAGCTTTTATCGTCAATGAAACCGAGCAGGTGATTATCACACGCTTTGGCAAACCAGTCGGTCAACCAATTGTAACGCCGGGCATTCATTTTAAATTGCCGATTATTGAAGAAGCCACCTTTTTTGAAAAACGATTTCTGGAATGGGATGGCGATGCCAATCAGGTACCTACCAAGGACAAACGATTTATTTGGGTGGATACTTACGCACGCTGGAAAATTTCCGATCCACTGTTGTTTTTTCAACGGGTACGCGATGAACGAGGTGCGCAGGCCCGCCTTGATGACATCTTGGATGGTGAAACCAGGAATGCCGTTGCTAAACACAATTTGGTAGAACTGGTACGCAGCACCAATCGCACCCCTATGGTTTTGGCTGACACCGCCCTGGCCGACGAAAACTTACAGGACGTCTTTCCGACCATCAAGTACGGTCGGGAGCGTATTACACGAGAAATTCTTAAAGCCGCCCAGGAACGTACAAAAGAGTTAGGTGTGGAATTACTGGATATTCGTTTCAAACGCATCAATTATGTAGAAGAAGTGCAACGAAAAATTTACGAGCGTATGATCACTGAGAGAAAACGTATTGCCGAAAAATATCGTTCCGAAGGTCAGGGGGAAGCTTCAAAGATTTTAGGTCAAAAAGAACGCGAGTTAAAAAAGATTCAGTCCGAAGCCTACAAAACTGCAGAAGAAATACGAGGCAAAGCCGATGCTGAAGCAACGGCCATTTACGCCAGCGCCTATGATCGCAATGCGGATACCAGAGATTTTTATCGTTTCTTAAAAACACTGGAAACTTATAAATCGACTTTTGGGGAAAAGGACTGGTTAATCTTAACCACAGATAGTGATTTTTACAAGTTATTACAAAAGAACCGTTAAAAATCGGCTTAATAGCAGAAGTGCTGAATAAATTGAACCGGTGAAGGGTAAAAGATTAGAAATGAATTAAAAAAACCCGTGCATTACAGCACGGGTTTTTTATTTTACTTTATTCTTCTGCCGGCAAACTGCCCGGAGCACGCTCCCCTAATTTTTGATCAAGCATATACATTAAAGCAGGATTGTCTTTCACCCATTTTAACTGCTTTAAGATATCGGATACCTGCTTTTCCTCTTCTACTTGTTCCTTAATGAACCATTCCAGTTCCACCTGGGTCGGATAATCCTTTTCCTTGACGGCCAGTTCATAAATTTCATTAATTTTCCTGGTAACTGTCCGCTCATGATCTAAAACTTTTTCAAACAAATCCACCACATCTTTGTAGTGATGTTCGGGCTTTTCAATGGCACCCAGTTCGACCTGTCCTTCACGATCCTGAACATATTTGAATAACTTCATGGCATGCTGGTGTTCTTCTTCGGCCTGGCTGATGAACCAGTTGGCAAAACCACCCAAATCGATGGAATCGCAATAAGATGCCATGGCTAAGTACAAATACTCAGAATAAAATTCATGGGTAATCTGATCATTGAGCGCTTTTTCTAATGCTTTACTTAACATTTTACCTCCTAATATTTTGTTTCAATCAGTACTAAATTTAAACCGCAATTTAATCAGCCTTTCACGTCAGTAACTTTTCATTTGATGCAAAAAACTATTAAGTGGGAACAATTTTCTTTAATAAGTTTATTCCCCGAATTTCAATTTATTATCATCTGTAAACAGATCTGGGACATGTTCATCACCTAATCTAATTTCGAGAATCGGTTTTTCTTTTTTTACAGAAATTTCAAAATCTGTTAAATGCGTCTTCCAAACAGCCAGCGAACGTTCCAGATAAGTTTTACTGCTATCCTGGTAAAGAATAGTTAATTTAATTGGTACAGGCAAATTTCCTTTTTTTACCACTTTTAAAAGCAAGCTGTCATCACTTTCATTAATCTTTTGCAATGCCAGATCCGGGTAACCGAATTCAAAAAACCAGGGTTTGAAAAACCAACTTAAGTCTTCCTTCACCACATCATTAAAAGTAAAAAAGAAATCAAAGGGCATGGGATGTTTGCCTTTCCAGCGTTCGATATATTCGTGCATGGCATTTAAAAACCTTTCACGTCCCAGATATTGTTCCAACAGATAGTAAGCCAGCCCTGGTCTGTTGTAAGAGGCATTGCGATAAGAAAAGCGTGCCTGCCCTCCATAGATATTTGCCGGGTAGATCATAGGCACATCGTATTCACTACCGGCCACCCTTATGTACCGTGAAACCGTTCTGTGAATAGGATCATATCCTTTGGCCTCTCTTGCTTGAAATTCAAAGGGCAGCATGGTTGCCCACCCCTCATCCATCCAGGCATATTTACGTTCGTTGATACCCATCATAAAAGGAAAATAGGTATGGGCAATTTCATGGCTGGTAACATGGACCATTCCCGAACGCTCTTTGGCAGAGCCATCATTCACCATCATCGGAAACTCCATCCCTCCCCGGCCATTAAAAACCGTTAAGGAAGGATAGGGAAACGGGTAGGCTGGCATTTCGTTGGAGAAAAACAGAATAGATTTTCTGGCTACTTCAGCTACTTCGTAAAAATCCTCCGATTCTTTTTTGTAGGCTGCACCAATTAAAACACGTTCTCTGTCTTCAGCTACTTTGGCACTCGTTAAATCCCATAAATAGTGATCACTGGTGGAAAAGGCAAAATCCGGTACGTGCTGCGCTTTGTAAACAAAAGTATTCCATTCATTGTCCGCCGTGATATGGCCTTCCTGTAAATCCTTTTCTGTAATTACATGAATTATTTCATCCGCTGTTAAGGCTTTTTTGTACCGTTTGACAAATTTGTTTTGCAAAACCTCATCCACGTTTTGCAATCGGCCGGTTGCCCAAACCACAAAATTTCTGGGCACCTTTATCTTCACTTCATAATTGCAGAAATCATTGTAAAACTCCTGGCCACCGGTGTAATTAAAGGTATCCCACCCTTCAAGGTCATCGTAAACAGCCATTTGCGGGTACCAGTAGGCAATATGGAAAGAAGTGGAATCATAGGTTCCCATACGGATATTTGATTTTTTTGAAATGGTTAGTTGCCAATCTATCTCAAGTTGCGTTTTACTTTTAGGAGCTATTTTATTAGTCAGACGAAGCATCAAATTGGTGCCGTAACGTCTTAGATCCGGATTTTCTTCCAAAGCTACTTCCTGCCCATCAATTTTTAAGGAGCTGATGGTTACCCCATCGTGCAAATCTTCCAGACTGACGGCCCAATCGCGGGCATTGCCCTTTTTAAATATGTCCTGATACAATCTAATCACCAGACGATTCAATGAATCCGGGCTCTCATTGTAATAAATAATTTTTTCATGCCCATCAATCGTTCGGGTAGCCGGATCAAATTTAACATTTATCACATAATCGGAGTGATTTTGCCAGTAGGCAGGACCCGGCCTCCCATCCATGGAGCGTGTACCCTTTTCATAGGCCTTTTGTAGATTTACCGGTATGGGCAGCGTATCTCCACCAATTAACTGGAAGAGCGGTAACAAAATTACAAAAAACAGAAAAAACTTTTTCATATTAGCCTCCACCAAGTTAGTATTTGACCTATTTTAAACTTTTCTGAAATATTAAGCAAATTGGGGATGAAAAACTAAAAACCAGATAAGTAAAATTTAAGAAGTGGTACTTTGCTACTGTCATAAAATTAATTCCGATTGCAGGAAATTTGTTATTACAACGAAGGGTTAAAAGTTTGAAGAAAAACGATAGATAATTGCAGGTAATCGGAATTTGAAATTCACCGTAAAGACCATTCAATATTTAAAATTCCCACATGTATTCTGTCGTTGAATAAAGTGGTTCCGGCTTTGCTGCATTAGAAAAATGATTTAATCGATGTATCAATTATTTAATTTTACCCGGCACAAAATTTAGTGCAGCTGAATTGATGCAATAACGTAAACCGGTGGGAGGTGGTCCATCTTCAAACACATGTCCCAAGTGAGCCCCACACCTGGAACACAGAATTTCGGTACGAATCATGCCCAGACTGGTGTCTTTTTTAAGTTCAACATTTTCCTGATTGGCCACATCCCAAAAGCTGGGCCAGCCGCTGCCGGAATGATATTTGGTCTTGGAAGAAAACAATTCAGCACCACAGGCGACACACACATAAGTACCCTCTTCCCAATAATCGTAGTATTTCCCGGTAAATGGTCTTTCGGTTCCCTTTTTCCGTGTTACATAAAATTGTTCCGGTGTCAGACAGGATTGCCAGTCCGCATCCGTCTTAAATACCTTGTGACCTTTATCGCTGGTTGAATCTGCTTTATTCTTCATAGGCTTGTTCCCCTGGGGTTGTGCAAAAACCATTGCGCTTAAAATTAATGTTAATAAAATTCGTAACATATTAAACCTCTCTTTACCCATTGTAACGCAATAGTCCGCAAAATAAATCCCCTTTTTACTATTTATTCTTAGTGAGATCCCCATTCATGTAGGTTAATAAATAGTTAAAAAGTGAAATGGTTGTATGGTCAGATGGCCAGAACCTTGTTTTACAGATCCCCAGGATTACTCGTTCGAACCAATAATTGATAGTTTGTCAATTAAACAGATGATGAGAATCAAGATTCAAATATTTTTACTCATTAATGATATGCTCGATTATTCCTTATTTCTGGGGATGATTTTCCCTTTAATGTAAAGGGTTACCACTGGCCTGCTGTTGTCGTTCGAGTAAACCTTAATACTTTTCTGAAAAACACCCATCCGACCATGTGTGTTAAAGGTAGCCTTAATTTCTGCTGTACCTCCCGGAGCAATGACTTCTGAACTCAGAAGCGCGGCAGTGCAGCCTCAGCCACTCTTCAGGCGGTAAATGTGCAGGCTGTCAGAACCGATGTTTTTCAGGACAAAGATATGAGAAATCATCGTATCTGCCGGGACTTCACCAAAATCAAAGGTGGCTTCAGAAACTGACAATTGAGCCCCTTTTACGGTCGAAGAATCCTGAGCCCAAGTGATACCTAAACACAAATTCAACGCCAACAAGATAGCGAACATTTTTCGCATGTTATAACCTTTCTTGATTATTCTGGTACCAATTTAAATGAATTTTTAAAAAGTTCAAGATTTATTTGTTACTCACTGACTATTCCCAAATTTTACTGCAAATCACTAAAGTGAATTGCGAACTGGTCATTCTTTGAAATTCGTCACCTTGTTGGTTTGGTTAGCAAGACTTAAGTAAAAGGGGAATTAACCAACTACAATCTGGCTTTAGCCAGTGATTTGTCAAATCCTGTTTTGGGCTGAAGCCCCATTTTCTGGCGATCTTCTTTCCCCCAGCTGAAGCTGGGGGAAATTGAATCAGGGACTTTTCAATA
>CAYNLJ010000042.1:0-11071 GCA_964398005.1 uncultured Caldithrix sp.
AACGAAATTACCATGGTTGCGAAAAATGCCATGGTAAACATGAAATTTTACGGCCAAATGATAATTTTGTCGGGACTGACTCTTCGGCTGTTTGTGTTAAATGCCATCAGGCGGGTGAAAGACCTTTTGAAGTAGCAGGAGAAATTCATAGCCAGTTAACATCCGTTACTACACTCTTTGATTCTGCGCAGGCAGCCTACATTAAGGTGAAAAAGATTGGTTTAAACGATATTGATATTGGCTACGAATTGCAGCAGGCCAAGCAAGACTTAATTCATGCCAGAACGCGCGTGCATTTTTTTAATCCTGACTCTGTGAAGCGAAATACCGGTAAAGCCATGGCCAAACTTAAACGGGCTTTACAACTGGCAGAAATACAATTCCATGAATATGACGTTAGGCGCCGGGGTTTTGCAGCTGCCACATTAATTATTACCCTACTGGTAGTGGGCCTTTATTTAAAGATAAAAGAAATGGAAAAAAAATGAGACTGCCGTGCCATTCATTTTTCAGGGGGGAGAATGAAAAAAATTCTCATCATTTTAATGGTCCTATTGCTTGTTGTGGTTATAGGCCGGGCCTTTTTTGCAGGTCCACAAAAGATTAAACAGCCAATCGCTTTTAATCACAATTTGCATATCGAAACAGCCGGATTGGAATGTGATAACTGTCATCGTTATGTGCGAGAATTGCCACGAGCCACTCTGCCTACCATCGAAGTTTGTTCAGATTGTCACAGTGAAGAACCGTTAGGAGAATCGGTTGAAGAGAAGAAGTTGATAGAATATCTTGTCAACCAACAGGAAGTCCCCTGGATTCGGCTTTATAAGGTACCTGACCATGTCTATTTTTCCCATCGTCGTCATGTAACGATTGGAGGGCTGGCCTGTCAGGAGTGCCATGGCAATGTACCGGAATTGACAGAACCGGCGCCTTATGCGCTTATTCCGGTTAAAATGAAAAACTGCATCAATTGTCACAAGCAACACAAAGTAAGCTATGACTGTTTGAGTTGTCATCATTAAATTCAGGAGATTGACTGTGATTATTAAACGCCGTGATTTTTTAAAGATATTAGGGGGAATAGGTGGATCGGTTGCACTGGGCGCCTGGGGAGCAAACCAGGTTCTGTCCATCCCTGAAAAATTATTGCAGCAGGTTAAGCACGGTCCCGGGATTGAAAGTTGGGTGAATACCACCTGTACCCTTTGTCCGGGGCACTGTGGTATTAGTGTCCGTCGCATTGATGGCATGCCTGTCTATTTAAAAGGGAATCCCTTACATCCGGTTAATCAGGGGGGAATGTGTCCTTTAGGACATGCTGCTTTGGAAGGTCTGTTTAATCCGGATCGATTACAGGGCCCCGTGAAGAGGATCGGGCTGCCAGGCAGCGGAAAATGGCAGCCGGTCAGTTGGGAAGAGGCACTGAATGATATCGCACAAAAACTGCGCCAATTGAGGGAAAACGGTAAAAGTCATCAGGTTGGTTTTCTGGGCTATAATGAACGTGGATTGATGAAAGAATTGATAGAACGTTTTATGAAGAGCTATGGTTCGCCTAATTATTTTCGCTATGCCAGTGATGTTGGGGACGAAGTGCCCTTCTATTTAATGGAAGGAAAATCTCAACTGCCCGCCTATGATTTTTTGAATGCGCAAACCATTGTCAGTTTTGGCGCCAATTTTTTGGAGGAAGGATATGCACCGGTTTATTACACTAAAATGTACGCCCGTTTGCGGGAAGCGGCGCTGGCAAGTCGGGCACATATCATTGCCATTGATTCCCGCCTGAATATGACAGCTGCCAATGCCGACCAGTGGATCCCCATCCGACCCGGTACATATGGAGCTCTGGCCCTCGGTGTGGCCTTTGTGTTAATCCGGGAAGAAATGATCGATCAATCATTTTTGGAAAAAAGTTGTTTTGGATATGAAGATTGGGTTGATAAGAACGGCCACAAACACATGGGCTTTAAAACTCTTGTACTTGGCAACTATTATCCTCAAAAAGTGTCCGAAATTACCGGAGTCCCTCCTGAAACCATCCTCGAGCTGGCGCGCACCATTGGCAATAATCAACCAGCTTTGATTGTAGCCAATCAGGGCGCCATTGACAATACAAACGGTGTATTTAACCAGATGGCCATTCACAGCCTTAATGCATTGCTGGGTAATTTTAATCGTGCCGGGGGCGTGTACAGGCTTGATGAGGTGCCTTTTAGTTCATGGCCATCTCTCTCCTTAGACCGGAAAGCCCAGGAGGGAGTGAAGCAACCTCCTTTAAGTAAGGGAAATTTTGTGGCTCCCTTTGCTCCCTTTTCACTTGAACAATTTATTCATAACCTGAAAACCGGGCAGCCTTATCCTCTGGAAGTCCTATTTCTTTTTAAAGGAAATCCATTGTTCCGATCCCTGAATTCAACCGAATTTGCCGAAGTGCTGGACAAAATTCCTATGGTGATTAGTTTTAATTCTTTCATTGACGAGACCAGCGAATTTGCGGATTACATTTTACCAGATCATCACTTTCTTGAAAAATGGGATGAACATACGGATGGACCAACCATTGGTTTTAGCTATGTGGGCGTCAGTCAACCCGTTGTAGAACCCTTCTACGATACACGGCACAGCGGGGATGTGCTGCTTCAGCTTGCAAAACAAATCGGCGAACCAATGCAGAAAAATCTGCCTTACAATTCATATCATGAGATTATGGAAAAACGTTTGGAAGGCGTTTACCGTTCAGGAAAAGGTGCAGTGTTTTCCCGACTGGCCGAAGGTGCCTGGCTGGAATTTATGCAGCAACGCGGCTGGCAAATCGGGCGTTACGATTCATTTGAGGAGTTTTTGCAGCTTCTTTATCGTAATGGTGGCTGGTGGAATCCGGTGCGTTCGAAAAAAGCAACGGCTTTAAAATTCAATACACCATCTAAGCGGTTTGAATTTTTTAGTAATATCTTATTTCAATATGTGCAAAGTGAAGCGAAAGGGGATTTGCATCGCTTAGAAGAGACTTTGAACCGGTTGGGTATTTCTGCTAGGGGAGACGAGGCCTACTTAGCTCATTTTGAAGCTCCCCCTGCACCATCGGAAACCAAACCACTTTTACTGATTACCTATCAGCCTTTACCTAACCGGGACGGGCAAGGCAGTAATTTGCCGATGATGCAGGAAATGTTCGGTTATCAGGTTCGGACTTACTGGCAAAGCTGGGCCGAGCTGAACCCGGAAACGGCTGCGCATTACGGCATTCAGGATCGGCAGGAGATGTGGATTGAATCAGAACTGGGCAGCCTGAAAGTGGTGGCCAGAATCCATCCCGGGATTGCCCCCGGTGTTTTGTGTATTCCTTTTGGACTGGGACACACCTCATACGGGCGTTTTGCCAGGGGCTTTGGCGTTAACCCGATGAAAATCATGAAGCCGCTTTATGACCGTCTTAGCGGTAAACCGGCTCTTCATGCCACCCGGGTTAGCATCAGTCGTGTTGTTTAATTTAAACATAGGAGAACTGTTTATGCCAAAATGGGCTATGGTGATTGATTTGGATAAATGTACTGGCTGTGGTGATTGTATGGCAGCCTGTAAACTGGAGAACAACATAGCCATTGTCGATCCGGATGAGGCCAATCGGGGCCGGGTAATGTACTGGATGGACATGATTACGGTTTACGAAGGTGAATACCCGGATATTCGTCTTAAACGGGTTCCCAAACCCTGTTATCATTGTGACAATCCGCCGTGTACAAAAGTTTGTCCGGTTCATGCAACCTATCGCAATGAAGAAGGTTTGGTCGGGCAAATTTATCACCGCTGTATTGGTTGTCGTTACTGTATGGCGGCTTGTCCCTATACGGCAAAGGTTTTTAACTGGTATGAACCAAAGTGGCCGGCAGAATTCGAAGCCTGTCTTAATCCCGATGTTTCCCGTCGTATGAAAGGCGTGGTGGAAAAGTGCTCGTTTTGTGCCCATCGTTTGATTAAGGTAAAGGAACAGGCTGATTTGGAGAGACGACCAATTGCAGACGGCGAATACCTTCCTGCCTGTGCCGAAAGTTGCCCTGCCGATGCTATCTATTTTGGAGATTTGGAAAATAAACAAAGTAAGGTGTTTAAACTGGCTTCCAGTTCACGTGCCTATCGCGATTTAGAAGATTTAGGCACTGAACCAAAAGTCATTTACCTGGCTAAACGGGAGACCTTATGATGGACAAGAATAAATTTGAATTGGAAGGCCCGGATGCCGTTCTCTATCGCCCTATTTATCAAACCGGACGAGGCTTTTACATTACAGTCGGTATTTTACTTTTAATCATTGCCTGGGCACTGTATATGTACTGGACCCAATGGCAAAAAGGACTTGGGGTAACAGGCATGCAGCAACCTGTGACCTGGGGATTTTACATTGTCAATTTTGTCTTTTTTATCGGTATCAGCCATGCCGGTACTCTGATATCAGCCATTCTGCGTCTTTCCAAAGCCGAGTGGCGTCGCCCCATCACCCGCATGGCCGAGGTTATTACAGCCATTGTGCTGGCTATCGGTGGCTTGCATCCAATTATCGATTTAGGAAGACCGGACCGTTTACTTAATGTGTTTACCGCCGGACGATTGCAATCCCCCCTGTTGTGGGACGTGACCTCTATTACGGCCTATTTTACGGCCAGTACCGTTTACCTTTATTTGCCAATGATACCGGATATTGCCCGTTTAAGGGACCATGGCGGTAAATTAAAATGGTTTTATACCTTTCTTTCCTGGGGATGGAAGGGGACAGAAAAACAACACAAAGTGCTAAATCGGGCCATAACCATTTTAATGGTTATGGTTATTCCCATTGCGGTTTCGGTACACACCGTCATTTCTTACATCTTTTCCATGACTTTGCAACCCGGCTGGCACAGTACTATTTTTGGTCCCTATTTTGTGGTTGGCGCCATTTTTTCCGGTATTGCTGCCCTGCTAATCGTAATGATCATTTTTCGAAAAGTTTACCATCTGGAAGGTTATTTGAAAGAAATTCATTTCAGGTATTTAGGCACTTTATTATTGATCATGTCATTATTGTGGTTTTATTTTACATTTTCCGAATATTTGACGGGCGTGTTTGGCTCAGAACCCCACGAAATGAATGTCATCATGTACAAGTTTACCGGCCCCTTTGCGATTTATTTCTGGGGAATGGTACTCTGTAATTTTATCATTCCGGTTATTTTCCTTAGTTTTAAACGATTAAAAACCATAACAGGGGTCTTTATTGCTTCCTGTACGGTTGTGATAGGTATGTGGTTGGAACGTTTGATCATTGTGGTCCCCTCATTGGCCAATCCACGGGTTCCCATACCCAGGGGAATTTATGTGCCTTCATTGGTAGAATGGTCGTTGTTCATTGGGGCCGTTGCCGTTTTTGTTTTAGGCTACACCCTCTTTTCAAAATTTTTCCCGATCATTTCCATCTGGGAAATTGAAGAGGGCCGGACAGTGGGATTGAAAGAAGTCGAAGAGCGAATTCATAGTTATTTACCCAGCGTTCCTGATACAGGCAGTGCATCACAAAAAGGGCTTTAAAAAGGAGGAATTTTCGAATGGGTAAAAAACTAATATTTTGGGCTCAGGTAGCAAGTGTAGCTCTAATTTGGGTGTTAGTTATTTCCATTACTTTTTGGATTTACAATTTAATTTCCTTGTCCCTGGATTTGCACGATGCACCAGGAGCTTCCATAGGAATAAGTATTGTCGCCATCCCGGTATTCTGGACCCTGGCCAGTATTTTAACCTATGTTTTCATAGGTTTGCAAAAAGAATATCGTCGTGTTTCAGGAGAGTAAAATGAAACGCCTAATGTCAATCCTGTGCATTTTAATAATGCCCATTTTGTTACGATCGCAAACGATTCAACTACCTTCAAATCCACTGGAGGGGCGCATCGTTTTTGAAGCCAAAGGCTGCATTGACTGCCATGCTATTTCCGGATTCGGAGGGACGATTGGCCCCGATTTAAGCAAACAAAGGTATTATGGCAGTTTTTTGGAATTAGCTGCCATTATCTGGAATCACATTCCGAAGATGAATCGTCAGTTTCGTAAACTAAAAAAAGAAAGACCATCGTTCAGTGAACAGGAAATGCTTGATCTGATTGGTTTCTTGTATTATTTGCGTTATCTGGGAGAACCCGGAAGTGTACAAAACGGACGAAAATTATTGAAAAGCAAAGGGTGTTTAAATTGTCATAGTTTGAATGGCCGGGGGGGAGAAGCCGCACCCGACTTTGTAGATTTGGGACCGTTTGGTTCACCTCTTTATCTTGTGCAGGCCATGTGGAACCATGGGCCACAGATGCAGGCCGAGATGAGAAGACAAAAAATGAGCTATCCTAAATTAGAAGGTAAGGATATTGTAGATATTAGTGCCTTCTTACGGGCTGCGGTCCCTGCTACAAAAAATCAGTTGCGAATGTCGCCCGGTGATCCTCAGGCAGGGGCACGAGTCTTTAAAGAAAAAAAATGCATTGTGTGCCATGAATTAAAACGCAGCCAAACAGGAGCGCCTCAGTTAAAAGGTATAAATCTGCGGCGCAGCGTTACAGAAATCGCTGGTTTGATGTGGAATCACAGCCCAAACATGATCCGTTTCATGAAAAAAAATAAACTCGAATTCCCTGAGTTTAAGGGCAAGGAAATGGCAGATTTGATTGCTTATCTCTATTTTTTAGGATTTGAAGATCCCCCTGGTGATCCCAAACAAGGCGAGAAAGTGTTTGAAGAAAAAGGCTGTGCTTCCTGTCATCAGGAAGGCGGGCAGGGACCTCTCTTAAAAAATGTAGCACGTTTTGAGTCGCCCATCAAAACGATTCAACTAATGTGGAACCATGCTCCCCAAATGGAAGATCTGCTTTTGATGCAAAATCGGGAATGGCCCAAACTCAGTACGCAGGAAATGCGGGATCTTTATGCATATTTAAAAGAAACGACTGGAAATAATTAAAAATTATTTGTATAATTATTTAGATGGATTAACATGTGAGGTGTTGTCATGAAGCGTTTTTTAGTTCTTTGTATGGTCAGTTTTGGATTACTGGTAAATCTTGGGGCCGGGAATCCTCCCAAATATGTTGGAGTAAAAAAGTGTAAAATGTGCCATAACAAGGCAAAAACCGGGGCTCAATACAAGGTCTGGCTGAACAGCAAACACGCTAAAGCTTATGAAACGCTGGCCACCGCCAAGGCTAAGGAATACGGTAAAGCTCGTGGGGTGAGTGATCCTCAAAAATCAGAAAAATGTCTTAAATGCCATGTGACGGCTTTTGGTGTAGATAAAAGTCAGTTGGCCAAAACTTTTAAAATGGAAGATGGTGTACAGTGTGAATCCTGCCACGGTCCCGGCGGGAATTACTACAAAATGAAAACGATGAAAGACCTTTGGGCCGGGAAAATTGAACCGGCATCGGTTGGGCTTGTGATGCCTGATGAAAAAGTATGTGTCAAATGTCATAACCCTGAAAGTCCGGCTTACAAAAAATTCGATTTCAAAACATTTAATGCCCAAATTAGCCACAAAATACCGACTAAATAATTTTGGTCAAACCCAACATGACAGGATTGAACTATGAGAAGATTCGGCACGATTCTATTCTTGTTAGGTCTGTTCTTACTGAATCAACCATTGCAGGCTAAGATTCACCTGAAAGGAAACTGGGAAAGTTCACTTTACGCCTGGCAGCCGGAAAACAGCAAATTGGCCGATTTTTACCAGGGGTTGAGTTTTCGCTATCTTCCTCTGGAAGGCAAAAAGATTACTCTGCAAGGTTACTGGCGGTTTGCACGAATGGGTGATCCGGCCAGCTGGGATACCCGCATGTACAATACCTATCTGAAATGGCGCAGCAACGGGGGAAAATGGCAAATACGTCTGGGGCGTCAGTTTGTTCAGGAAGGGGCAATCAGTGGAACAGTAGATGGGTTGCATTTACTCATGCAACCACGTCGCGATCTAAGTTTACGCCTGCTGGTGGGAACATCGGCGCCGGAAGACCGGGCTGCAGAGTTCCAAAAATGGAGTGAAGCCAAAAGCTTCGGAATCTATGGAAGGTGGCGTTTCTCTTCACTATTGCGCGCCAGCATCAGTTTGTTTCAAAAATCCCGTCACAGTGAAGTCGCCTGGCAATTGGCTACGCTTGCTTTAAACGGACAATTCAAACAAAATTTCTTTTACCAAACACGTTTTGATTACAATTTAAAACAATCGGACCTGCAGGGGGCACGTGTTCGGCTGATGTACCAAAAGGCAAAGTGGAATGTGACCGGAGAGATCAACAGCCAAAAACCACGTGTTTACGAAGACTCACCCTTTTTACGTTATTTTGAACTAAGGGCCTACAATCAGTTTCGTGCAGGAATCGGCTATCAATGGGGGATCATCGATCTGGGGGTTCAATATCTTTTTACCCGTTATGCGGAAGAAAGTGACGACAACCATCAGGGCATCTTAACGGCTGCTACCCGCTGGGGAATGATCGGCCTGGTTTTGCAGGATGGCGGAGGCGGACAAAATACCGGCATATTTGGTGAAATTAACTACCCCTTGCTGCCCAATCTGCAAATCGATGTGCGTAGCAGCTATTACAAATATCAACGTTACACCATGGTAGTCAGTGAAGATGCAACTGCCTTTTCCGCAGGTTTACGTTACCGACCATGGGCCAAACTGCTTCTGCAGACTGAAATTCGCCAAAACTTAAACAGTTATTACAAAAACGACTGGCGTGGCTTGTTCCGTCTGGCTTATGCCTTTGATTTGTGATTAGTGCTCTAATGAGGAGATGTAAAATGAGATTGATAGCAAGCGCCTTATCACTCTTGGTATTTTCGACGTTCCTGATGGCTCAGAACATTGAATTACGCTTTTCTCATAAATTGCATGTTACCGAGCAGGAGTTGGAGTGTACGACCTGCCATCAAACGGTTGAGGAAAGTACCACTGGCCGCGATAATTTATTACCTACCATGGAAACCTGTTCCGATTGTCATGATGTAGAGTCAGATGACAATTGCCAGCAATGTCACACTGATGTCGACAATGCGCAGGCCGTTCCACGCATCGAAAACTACAGCCGGAAAAATTCGCATAAAAAGCATCTTGACCAGGGACTTGAATGTCTGGATTGTCATCAGGTTATGGCAACCAAAGAGGAAGTGGAACCCATAGTGCTACCCAATATGGAACAATGCATGACCTGTCATCAGGCCCGCATGGTTTCAACAGAATGTGCTACCTGCCACTTTCCTGATGAACAACTTAAGCCGGCCAGTCACACACTGGGTTTTCTTCATAATCATTCCGATCTGGCTGCCGAGCAGGTACAGGACGTTTCCGGTGGCAAAAAATGTAGCTTGTGTCATCAATCTACTAATTTTTGTCAGAGTTGCCATCAGGGAGATAACCTGCAGTTGCAAACCCATCCTCAAAATTTTGAATTTACCCATAGTTTATTTGCCCAGGCCAAAGAACGGGAGTGCCTTACCTGTCATGAAGATCGTTCCTTTTGCCGGGATTGCCATGTGGAAAACCATGTTATGCCGCAAACACACACCGCCGGCTGGGCAAACCGGATTAAAGGCGATGGCGGGCGGCATCGTATGGCTGCAGAAATGGATTTGGAATATTGCATGACCTGTCATGAACAAAATGCGGATCAAATTTGTGGGAGCTGCCATGAAGCGAAAAAATAGCTTTTTGATTTTCCTGTTGAGTTGGGCGCTTTGGGGCTTACTGATCAGCGCCTGTAGCGATAAAAATGAACCTTTTAAAGTTTCAACCCATCCCGATGGCTGGGAAGATGAGAATTCGGCCAATTTCCATGGCAAACTGGTTCTGGAAAGTACTTTTAAAAATCAAAACTGTGCCACCTGCCACGGGGCCGATTTGAAGGGAGGAACGTCAGGCGTCAGTTGTCAAACTTCTGGGTGCCACACGATTTACCCTCACAGCGAAGCCTGGGTGGATAGTTCGAGCACCGAATTTCATGGTCTGTTTCTTAAAGCCTCGGGTTACGCCCTGGATGCCTGTCAGGAATGTCATGGTAATGATTTTAAGGGCGCCGGCTTTGAAGAAAAAAGTTGTTACCGTTGTCATAACGTTTATCCTCACGGAGAAAACTTCGCCGATGAAGATAATCCACAGTATCATGGCAATGTTGCGGCACAACTCGATTACAATCTTGAAACCTGCCAGGAGTGCCATGGAGAAGATTTTAAGGGCAATGGTGTAGAAGAAAAGAATTGTTATCAATGCCATAGCGAGTTTCCTCATCCCCAGGGCTTTGCCGAAGAAGGAAGTGACAATTTTCATGCACGATTAATGGCTACACAATTTGCCTGGAACTTAAAAGCTTGTCAGGAATGCCACGGCACAGATTATCAAGGCAAAGGAAATGAGGAGAAAAATTGTACCCGTTGCCACACCAGTGCACAGGGACCGGAAGCTTGCAATACCTGCCATGGCAGCGCGGCAAATCCGGCACCTCCCGAAGATCTGGAAGGCCACAGCGAAACTTCTTTTGAAGGAGTAGGCGCTCATCAGGTACATCTGACAGATTCAACCTTTACCACGAATCTGGTTGGAAAATGCGAAGCCTGCCATCACGTGCCTACTTCGTTTGATGACCCCATGCACATTGATGCCGATGGCCTGCCTGTGGAAATCACCTTTGATCCACTGGCCAGTGATTCCGGGCAGACAATTCCGCAATGGAATGAAAGCACTCTAAGTTGCGAAAATGTTTATTGTCACGGTGGTTTTACCCTCTCTAAAAATAAAAGCGCTTACAGTTGGATCTACACCGATTCCGTTATCACCGGTAATAACCCGACTCTAAAATGGACAGAGGATGAGGTACAGTGTGGGGTTTGTCATGACCTTCCGCCAAAAGGGCATCTGACTCAAACAACCTGTAATGGATGCCATGGCCGGGTTGTAGATGCTGAAAACAATATCATTGACAGGCATTTACACATAAATGGCAAAGCGGATGTGTTTTAATAAATAAAAAAAGCCTCCTTCAGGGAGGCTTTTT
>CAYNLJ010000043.1:0-10944 GCA_964398005.1 uncultured Caldithrix sp.
GGGTTAACACCCTTCATCAAATTTAGCTTTTTTCTTTTTCTTTGTACGAATGACCGGTTTGGAAATTTTGGTTTCTTTTTTCTCTGGTTCATTGTTGGCAAATTTATTACCCATGACCACCGGTCCGGCTGCCTTACGAAATTCATAACGAAACAATTCATCATCCGTGTAAAAGCCGGTTGGTTTTTGTGGATTGTTGAAAGCTTCTACCCAATAATTTAAACCACCCTGAAGAATCAGGACATCGTTAAAACCATTTTCTCTTAAAAGAAGCCAGGCCTGCGAGGCCAGCGTATTTCCATTGGAAGCTAGAATAATGGTATTATCTGCCGCTAAGGTTTTTAATTCTTCATTTTCCAGTAACTTGTCCACCGGGACGTGGATGCTACCCGGAATGTGGTATTTCTCAAAATCTTCGGAGGAACGGATGTCAACAACCACAAAACCCGGTTCCTTGTCAATCAGCATGTGGGCCAAATCATCGGGTGTAATGTAAAAGTTTCGATGTTGTAATTCTTCCAACAATTGTTCAGAATTAATTTGCTGAACGGCCATTTTGTCAACCGGCGCAAAAGCCAGAATAAAGCCCAAAATGAACAAGAGACTGAAGCCAAAAAGTTTACTGGTGATTTTCATTGCTGTGGCTCCTTTCTAAACTTGTTTTCCAACCATTCACCGCCCCAAAACATTACAATAGCCAGCAGGACAACCAAAAAGGCGGTCAAACCAGTCGGTAGAGACAACCAGTCCGTTACCTTCGCCGCGCCCATGAAACCGGAGTTGTAAAGTCCTTCAATAAGCGGAAACATTTCGCCGAAGACCAGCATGCCGAATAAAATGCCACCCAAAAAGAAATAGGCATCCAGTCGGCCAAGCACTGCGCCAACAACGGATGTCCCCGGACAATAACCGCCCATGGCAAAGCCAATGCCAAAGACAAGACCACCAAAAATCTGCGCGCCAAGGTAAGTTGGATTAACGTAAACTTTACTCAGGTCTATCCAACCAAACAAGGTTAAGTACATTAAGCCCAGCATGGCGGTGACAATAGCAGTAAACATTACTTTAAGTACAGTCATATCTTCAAAATAAAATTGTAATGCCAGTTTACGGCTTTCACCAAAACCTGCCCGTTCCAGCCAAAAGCCGAAACTGATGCCCAGAATGAGGGCAATTACAAAGCTGGTTTCTGTTCCAAAATATCCGAATTTATAAAATGGTGCCATATTACACTCCGTTCCTTTAAATCCACTGTTTCCGAACAAAATAAGCGGTCGCATAGGCGCCGGCAAAAACGGCGAACATGAATGCCCAGCTGCCTAAGCTTAAGGTTGCGCCACCGGTTAAAGCCAAGCCACTGGTGCAGCCACGTGCCAGACGGGCAGCCCAGCCGACCAGAGCACCACCGGCAAAAGCCATGATCCAACGACCTTTGACCGAGATGTTGGGCCCTTTGCCGGTTTTGAATTTAAGTCTGCCGGCCAAAGCTCCGGAGAGAAAACCGCCAATCATGACGCCAATTATTTCAAAAACCAACCAGTTGGAAAGGGTGTTGTGTGCGTATTTAGAGAAATAAGGATTGGCCTGTACATGACCTGGCGCAATTAATTTCAATAGCCATACATCAAAGCGCATTAAGGCTCCGGAAGCGCCGAGGCCGCGTCCTACCAAGACAAAGGCCAGCAGCAGGGTTAGTCCCAAACCAATTCCGGCCAGATACGGATTCCAGAATTTTTCTTCTTTCATTGTTCTACCTCTTATTTTAAACTACTTTCCATAAATTTGTACAACCAACGGGAAGATTGTCCCGCATCTACAACAATAAATCTGAAAATAATACCGCCAATCAAAACCAGAACAGCGGCTACTGAGGTGGGCACTTTGTACCCCCGCCATTCCAGCAGTTCAGTTAAGAAAGGAACCAGTAAGCCAAGCACAAAAACAAAGGTCCAGAAAATAGCCGTATAAGGACCGCCCAAAAAGAGGTGCGCAGCATCTTCATGCACCTGGGTGCTGGCCAAAAAGCCCATAAACAGGTGGACAATCAAAAACATTTCAACCGCAATTAACCACATGTCAATACGGCTGAAAACCAGTTTTTCGTGATGATCTTTACTTAACAGAATTACAAAAGCGGTTCCGGTTGATAGACCGGAAGTTAAAAAGAGCGGACCCAAAATGGATGTGTTCCAGAAAGGTCGGGCGTTGAATGCAGACAGCAAGATACCAGTGTAAATGCCAAGGATGACGGAAAGAAGCAGTAATGCCCAGGCGATCGGTTTGGCAAATTTTTTGACCAGTTCATGAAGCTGATCCAATAATTTAGAATTCCAGGAAAGCGATGGGAAAACATCTTTGATGAACAAAAAGCTCCACAGGATGCTCAGGGGAAAGATGATGGACAACGTCCAGGCACCCCAGGACATTGGGGACTCCAGACGAATGGTAGTGAATAATTTCCAGAAGTAAAGCTTGTGGCTTAAATCGTACACAAGAGCCAGCAAACCAACTGCCAGAAAAAATGGGGTAAACATGGGGGCAAATTTCACACCCGCTTTGTATTTTTCGCTTTCGTTTCTCAAATAAAAGAGAGCAGAAAAGAACAAAATACCGGCCACTAATCCGCCCAAAAACAAATAGAGTGGAATGGGCCAGCCCCAGGCATGTAAAATGGGGTCAATTTCCGGATTCATTCTGCCCGAAGTGATTTCAATTTCATGCATCGGTTTAGCTCCTTCATTTGTTTACAGTAAATAATAGACATGTGGATTGGTCCCTGCTTCAGGGATCAATACCTTGTGTTGCCTTGTCCGCAACGCTTTGGAAATTTCACTGTTAGGATCTTCTAAGTCGCCAAAAATCATGGCATGGGTCGGACAAACACTTACACAAGCAGGATTTTTCCCCTCTTCTACACGATGAATGCAGAAGGTGCATTTATCAATATAGCCTTCCGGGTGAACAAAGCGGGCATCGTAGGGACAGGATTCAATACAGGCCTTGCAGCCAATGCAATCATCGTGTTCAACCAGCACAATACCGCCTTCAGCAATATGACTGGCACCGGTCGGGCAGGTACGTACGCAGGGGGCATCTTCACAATGATTGCAACGTTCGGAACGAATTTCAAGATGAAGTTCAGGGAAAGCCCCGGAAGTTTCCTGAACAATCCAGTCGCGACAAAATCCAACCGGTACTTCGTTTTCGGTCTGGCAGGCTACCACACAATCGGCGCAACCCACACAGCGTTTCGTATCTATAGCCATTGCATATCGAGGCATCAGGCTTCCTCCTTTCTGAATGTCACAAAGTTAACGCGCATGCCCGTGCCGCCCATGAGCGGATCAACATTAACACGGGTAATCAGTTTCTGGTCATTGGCGCCCCTTCCGTAAGCGCGGCTCAACCGTTTATCACTGTGACCAAAACCATGCACCATGTAAACCGCATCATGCCGGATGCGTTCGGTCACTTTGGCTTTAACGGGTTCGGAAATCACGCCATCCTGATTTTCCAGCCGAATGTATTCGTTGTTTTTAATGCCCCACATTTTGGCGACTTTGCTGTTAATCCAAACGGCGTTTTCATCCATTAAATCATTTAAGTTTGGATTGTTGATGGAACGGCCAAATGTGTGCATGGGGGCGCGTCCGTAAAGCAGACGGTAGTAACCTTCCGGTGGTTCCTCATGCGCTGTGTATTGAGGGATTGGGTCAAAACCATAGTCGGCTAATATGGTGGAATACAATTCAATTTTGCCCGTAGGAGTAGCAAATTCAAAATCTTCGCCATCTTCGAGGTACAGTTTGTGGTCTTCTTCCGGCAATAATTTCACGCCAATTTTTTTCATTTCTTGCAAACTGCTACCAATGGCTTTTAACTGGTAATCCAGGTATTCTTCTATGGTTTTTGCCGGAAAATATTTTTCCAGACCAAGCCGTTTGGCCAGTTCCCGGGCCATCCAGTAAGCCGGTTTTGAGTCATATTTAGGCTCAAAGGCCGGAGCCCGCAAAGCAATGGATGGCACGCGACCCGGAGAAAGACGTAAATTGTCGTAACGTTCCAGGTAGGTACATTCCGGCAGAACCACATCCGCCCAACCGGTAATTTCAGCCGGTAGAATATCTATGGCAACCAATAATTCTAAGTTTTGAATCGCTTCCAGCGTTTTTTGCGGTTCGGGCAGGGTCTGAATGAGGTTGGTCCCGTAAACAATCCAGCCTTTAAACGAACAATCGCGTTCCGGTGACGGAATAGTTGCCTCGCAAATACCGGACGACAAGGCCAGATTAGCTACCGGGAACTTGCCGGGGAAGGCCATTTTCCAGGTTCGTTTGGATTTTGGAAATTTGGGAATGGGCATCTTGGGTAAATGCGCTTTTGTCGGAAAGTAAAAACCGCCACGACGTCCCCAGGAACCTAACAGGGCATTTAAAATGGCACCTGCACGGACGCGCTGGGTGTCATCACCGTACCAGGTTACATGTCGCCCGGGATGAACAATGGTTGCCGGAGCATGTTTGGCCATTTCACGCGCTGTTTCTCTGATGATGTGCGGTTTGATGGTTGTAATGGGGTAAGCCCATTCCGGCGTTTTGTCTTTTACGGCTTCTTTTAATTGTTCAAAACCAAAGGTGTATTTTTTAACATAATCTTTGTCGTAAAGTTCTTCTTCAATAATGACATGAATCCAGGCCAACAGCAATGCTAAATCGGTGCCTGGTTTAATAGGTAACCAATATTTGGATTTACTGGCTGCAGTTGAAAAACGCGGGTCAACGGTAATGACCGTCGTTCCCTTAGCCACCGCTTCGCTAAATTCCTGAACCTGACCATTGTGCATGTTCTCGCCAATGTGAGAACCAATCAGAACAAGGCATTTGGCATTTACCAAATCGGTTCGTTCCGGTGAACCAATGGCTTCGCCGTAGGTAAGCAGATAAGCTTCTTCACGCGGACCACGGCATTGGGCGTAAGAGGGAGCCGCCACGTTGGGCGAACCAAAACCGTGCAATAATGTTTTAAAATAGGAACCGCCGGAACCATGACTAAACAAAGCAATACATTCCGGCCCATACTTTTTAGCGATTTGCTTCATTTTGTCCGCAATAAAATCCAGCGCTACATCCCAGCTGACTTCCTGAAAAACCTGTTTGCCGTTTTTTTCTACACGTAGTAATGGCTTTTTCAGCCGATCAGGGTCGGTGTACATACCAATACCACCGGTACCGCGTGGACAAAAGCGGCCATTGCTGTTGGGGTCATCGGGATTACCGACGATTTTCCAGGGTTTGCCGTCTTTTTTGTACACCCATCCGGCACATTTCCAAAAGCACATCTCACAATAGGTCGGAGTGCGTTCTATCTTACCTGTGATGGCGTACTTGTCTTCATCCTCTTTGCCAAAAGAGGCGTAGAGTTTGGAACCAACAACAAGACTTCCGGTTCCGGCGCCGGCAATTTTAATGAATTCGCGTCGCTTCATGTTAGTCTTCATTTAATGGGGTCCTCCAAAATTTTTTCAAAATAACTTTAATATTCGCACATTGCGCCGATTCCTGATAAACGGGACATTCAGCACAGTTTTCATTTTTACAGGGTTCACCTTTGTTTTCTACCATCCAGCATGGAACCTGAGATTTGTAGTAAGCGTCACAGTATTTGCGGTCTTCTTCAGAACACGGTTTTAAATCCCAGCAGGGAATCGTGGAAAGCATTAAACGGATGCCTGCAAAATTCAGGCCCTGCTTTTCCAGCAATTCACGAATGCATTCCAGTCGATGCAAATCGTTCTCGGTAAAGTAACGATGGTTGCCCTGACTTTTGTGGGGCAGAATCAGTCCTTCACTTTCGTACAGGCGAAGTGTCGATACAGAGACATTGAATTTTTTGGCCACCGCACCAATGGGATAAAGCATTTCTTTTTTTTCTAATTTCATGTTCAATTTATTCCTTCAGCATTTAATGCAGAAATATCTACATCAGTTACTGTAGTAACTGCAAGATGTGTGCCATGTGAAATTTTGAGTACTTATCTTGTTGAAATTAAAAGGGTTATGAAGATGGATTATTTTGCGGCAGCTTTTGAAGCGATTCTCAATAGTAAGAAAAACCCCCGAACCAAAATTTTTGGCCCGGGGGATGGGAGGAGGAAAGAGGAGTTTAACTCACATTTTAGGTAAAAATAATCTGACCACCTGCAGAGATTTCGTAAAATTTACCGACATTGATGATGTCTTCCACCTGTTCGCAGAAATCATCTTTGGTTAAATGGAACATATCTACCGTGGCTTTGCAGGCGTAAAGTTTGGCGCCGGCATCATGAATCATTTCAATAAATTCACTAACCGGAGGGATGTCCAGTTTTTCCATTTCTTTTTTCATCATATTGGTGGCAAAAGCCGACATGCCGGGCAAAATACCGATTAATGACGGAATGTGCATGGCCGGGTTACCAACGGTGGCCACTTTAAGTTTGTCCATTTTCTTTTTAATAATGGCTTCCAGTCCGAAAAAGGTAAAGAACACGTTGGTCTCAATGCCTTCCATGCGGGCGCCATTGGCCATAATCAGGCCGGGGTAGACGCCTTCCAGAGAGCCTTTGGAAATAATGATGGAAACTTTTTTGATTTTTTCTTCTGCCATGACTGGCACCTCCATTTTAAATAATTAAACACAACCCTGCGGTTTGCCCAGGCCGGCAATCTTGGCCGCCTTTTTGGCCGGACCATCAGGGAATAACTGATAAAGGTCTTTAATTGGAACGCCGCCGGCGTTTTTAATTTTGCGGATGGTTGGAATCTGACCGGATTTCTGGAATTCTTCGCGCATAAAACGAATAACTTTCCAGTGCATATCGGTTAATTCATTAATGCCTTCTTCTTTGGCTAATTCGGCGGCCATTTCTTCAGTCCAGTCCGAAGGATTTACCAAAAAACCTTCGTCGGTTACTTCTACTGTTTTTCCTGCAAGAGTTTTGCTTGGCATAATTGCCTCCTTTCAATTGGTTTTAGTTTGTGATATTTGATTTTCTGTGTGTTTTGGGATGGAAATATTTTTCATGAATTGCAGCATGAAAAACATTCCGCGTTTAATCTCTGGTCGATTCATTTCTTTTAAGATTTTTACAAAGGAAACTTCTTCGGTCACATCCATATCCAGTTTCTGGAAGAAGTCAAGCGCGTTATTAATGGCGCTTAACATTTCTGGTTGGGTCATGTTCTTTACCGTCAGTAAAATGGTGGTAATATTTTCCCGTAAAGCCCGAACATCTTCTACGGTGAAGGAAGTTACCACAGTGTCAATGATTTTAACGGCTTCAGCAAAGAAAGCAAAGTAGCCTTTGCGATCCAGATTGTCTAAGGTTTCCAGAATCTGCTGAAAAGCATCTTTGCCAAGTGGCCGTAAATCCTGTGCCAAATCGTCCAGACTTTGAACCTGTTGTAACAGACGGGTAAGCGGACGCACGTTACGCATCAAAAGCTTGAGCAGGTAAACGAAATCCCGCGTGTCAAAGTAGGGCGCGACATCTTCCAGTTCTTCAACAGCGGCATCGAACATGTCCTTGCCGATCAGCGCCAGATCCGCTTTCAGTTCCTCAAATTCACGGGCACGTTTTTCCTGTTCAATCAGGTGTTCGCTGATTACGTCCAGCTTTTCATTGAGCTTCTTGATTTCCAGTAATAATTCTTTATTTTCCATGGTTACTGCCTCATTTTTCCTGCCATTGACATTTGTGCTTCAATGGGTAATTCCGCTCCTTTCAAAAGGAGATTCCAGTAAACCCATCTAAAGGACATTTTTCCCCAGTGGTTCATGCGGGTTTCCTGTAGTAAGGAAAAAGGTCCAACACCTGGAAGCGGGAATTTGCCAGGCAATGGTTCTACGTCGTAATTAAAATCGATTAAAATGCCTTTACCGAAACCAGACTCAATAAAGCAGTTGGCATGGCCGTCGAAATCTGGTTTTAAAGGACGACCTTCGATGTAGCGTAGAATGTTTTCGAACAGGACTTCGGATTCGAAATGTGCTACCGAACCGGCTTTGGAACTTGGTAAATCAGTAGCATCACCGATGACAAAGATGTTTTCGTACTGTTTGGACTGCAAGGTGTGTTTGTCGGTCGGAATGAAATTAAGATCATCACCCAAACCGGACCGTCCAATTACTTCTGCGCCCATGTTGGTGGGAATGGTTACCAGCAGGTCGTAGTCAACCGATTTTTCATCCCAGGAATAGATTTTGTTTTCAGAACTGTCCACGCGTCCGGTGCTGAAATCAGCAGTCAGTTTAATGTTTTTCTTTTCCAGGAATTGCCCCAAAAATTTTGCGGCAATGGGCTTGGTGAATGCACCGGGCAAAGGCGTGACCAGTTCGATTTCCACCTTGTCGCGGATGCCCTGTTCGGTGAAGTACCAGTCCGCCAAAAAGACAAATTCCAGCGGCGCCACCGGACATTTGATAGGCATTTCCACGATGTTGACCACCATTTTGCCGCCTTCCCAGTACTTGATGAAGTTGCGCAGTGCTTCGGCGCCTTTTAAGGTGTAAAAGTCAAAGATGTTCTTGTACCAGCCACCTTCCGTTAAACCTTCGGTTTCTTCCGGCGCAATCCGGCTGCCGGTGGCAATAATCAGTAAATCGTAGTTCAGCACTTTGCCGTTGGCCAGCTTTACACGATTTTCCTGAGCGACGATCTCTTCAATTGGAGAAACAATCACTTCTACATTAGAAGGGAAAAAATCGCGTTTTGGTTTAACTACATCCGCCCTGGTGTAAATTCCAAAAGGAATGAACAGGAAGCCAGGCTGATAGTAATGTGTTTCTTCCTGATCTACCAGAGTAATTTGCCATTCATTACTGTCCAAAACCGGAGCTAATTTGTTAGCCATCATGGTTCCGGCGGTGCCCCCGCCAAGGATTAAAAGTCGCTTCATTAATAACCTCCTAATTTAGCACATCATTTTTTAGTTTTTAATGTCCAAAAATAACTGATTTAAGTTTGTCACAGTGAAATTCCAAACGGTACACGTTGCACTCTCTGCAATCTTCGGTCAAACACTTTTGGCCCTTTGTACGCAGACTCCAACAAGGACCGTTAGCCTCGTAGTAAGCAGGACAGGAAAGACAATCCTGATCCAGGCCGCCTCTGAATTCCCAGCAGGGAATAAACGAAAGTAATTTTTTCATTCCCTGAATATTGATCCCTTCTTCCGTGATCATGCGCCGAATACATTTCAAACGATCCAGGTCAAACATGCTGTACATTCTGCGACCGGTTTCGGTCTTGTAAGGCAAAATTAAGCCTTCCTGTTCGTACAGACGGATGGTCTGCACAGCCACACCGATCTTTTTGGCAACGACTCCGATCGTAAAAACTGGTTCATAATATTCTATTGGATGACTCATGATTTCCTCTTGCACATTTTTAAATATCGAATTTCTACATTTTGAAATGTAGAAAAGCAATATGTGTGCCAGAATAATTATGCCGTAAAATCAAGGATTTTTGCCGGTAAGGAGGTGTGGAATTTCTTATTCGTGAGAAATTGGCTGAAAATGCTTTTTAAAAATGAAAAAGAAAAAAATATTAAAAAAAATATGTAATGTTATTGACACCAATGTTAAATATATATAACTTAATGTTGTCATGTTTAACTAATGAAGTGTTTAATTTATTTATCGGAGGATTTTATGAAGCAGTTTGTTTTGATTTCTTCGCTGGTTTTACTCGTTCTAATCCAATCACTATTTGCCGATCGTCGCAACTATGTCTGGACCTATCAATACATGACCTTACCGGCCGGTAATACCGAATTGGAATTTTACCAGACCACCAAAATTGCCGATTTGGATTCCTGGGAGTACCGGATTGAAATCGAGCATGGTTTTACCGATCGCTGGGATTTTTCTGTTTACCAGATCTTTGGTCAAAAAGAGGGCGAGGCTTTTAAATGGGATGCCGTGCAGTTCAGAACACGTTACCGTTTTGGACAGCCCGGTCAGTATTTCCTGGATCCTTTGCTTTATTTTGAGTACAATCGAAAAATAGATCTTAAGAAGCCCAATAAAGCGGAAGCAAAACTCATTTTGGCCAAGCAGTTGAATCGAGTGAATCTGGCCATCAACCCGGTTTATGAGTTCTTTTTTGCGCCGGGCGCCGAACATGAGCTTGGGCTGGATGTGGGATTGTCCTATGAATTTTCTCCTAAGTTCATTGCCGGCATTGAAACTACCAGTCGCATGGAATTTGAAGACGGCGAGACCGAAGTAGGCAGTTATCTTGGTCCAACCGTCTCATTTGCCTCCGGAGAATGGTGGTATTCGATTGGGGCTGCCTTTGGTTTAACCGAACATTCCGATGATGTACGTGTGCGATTTTTGATGGGGATCGGTCTGTGAAAAAGGTTTTTTCAGTTGCCATGGTTTCCTTTTTACTGATTGGTGTTGGATGTGGCCCTAAGGGCCCATCCAAACCAATTTCCGAAGGGGAACGGCTGTTTCGTAATCGCTGTGCCAATTGCCATCGTTTACCAGACAAAAATCGAGACGACTGGCCAAAAATTTTGCAAAAGCACGTCAAACGGGCAAATCTCAATGAGGCACAGATTAAAATGTTGTTGGATTTTTTAGCCACTGATTGACACAGATTTTCACAGATTAATTTTTTGGAACACGGATTAAACGGATGGACACAGAAAACCACGGATTTTTTTTGCCACTGATTAACACAGATTAACACTGATTAGATAATAGAATAACAGAGTAACGAGTGACGAGAGTCAGAAAGCAGGCATTTGCTGCATTATTAGGCTTCATGCCATTTTCCTGAATTCAAGCCGAAGCCTTTACTCTTACACTCTTACACTCTTACACTCTTACACTCTTATACTCTTATACTCTTATACTCTAACCCTTCCTATGAACCTCTGAGATTCCCCTTCA
>CAYNLJ010000044.1:0-10889 GCA_964398005.1 uncultured Caldithrix sp.
CGGTTTGGTATTTTATGGCCGTTTCTTTGACCTTCATTGTGTTCCCCATTGTATTTTTAAAATACAGTCAACTCTTAAAAATTTTTTTTATGTCTAATTTAAAATCTTTTAAAACACTGGATTTTAAGACACCTTGTTTTTCAAGTCTTTGTCTTAGTTTAAATTTCCTTTGTTCAAGAATATGAATTTCAATCCACTGTCGCATAGGGTCAACGATCCAGTACTCTTTTACGCCAGATTTCTCGTAGATTTCTTTTTTAACAATTAAATCATAATAAGCCGAAGATGGCGAAAGAATTTCAACAATCAAATCGGGTGCCCCTTTAATATTATCTTCTGTGATAATATCAAGTTTTTCTTTAGAAATAAATAAAATATCTGGTTGAAAAACATTGTGTTCATCAAAATACACATCACACGGAGCATCCAATAACTCACCTATTTTTTTGTCCTTAATAAAATTGTTGAGATTAAATTCAATTTCTCTTTTTACCATTTGATGGACAATTTTAGGCGCAGGGGCCATGACCAGTTCTCCTTCAATCAATTGATAACGAAAGTCATCATCAGGAAGGTTTTGGTAATCCTGGTAGGTAAAGAACTTTTTGGATGCCTGGTATTTAGCAGCGGTTTCTTTGACTTTCATGTTTCCCATCCGAGGTGTTAGACTTAAAAAAATTTACAAACAATCGCAGGGCTAAACAAATAAAAAGCCTTCTTTTTTCAGGAAAGAGCCGATCTAATTCCCGACACATCCATTTACCCGATTTTGTATGGCTGTCACTGAACCGTACACAATTTTAAACACTTGTACACTTAACCATTCAGAAACAATCAATCTGTAAAGCGCTAACTTCTTAAAAAACAATTTATTTTTTTCTGGCACACCGTTTGAAATTGACTTCATGAACTTAATAAGGAGGGAAAAACATGATCAGCCAACCTTTCAGCATATCGTTCTGGCGGGCCTATTTGATTACCATGCGGCCCTATCTGCTGTTCGTTTCCGGCGTGACCGGTTTGACCGGGATTTCTTTTGTCCACGGGATTCCTGTATTAGACCGGTGGTTACTGTTTCTGGTCTTTTTTCTTTCCTATGGTTTTGGTCAGGCGTTAACCGATTGCTTCCAAACTGATACGGATGCCTTGTCTTCTCCCTACCGCCCTCTGGTCCAGGGCAAATTAGCCCGGCATCATGTGCTGACGGTCAGTTTAATCGGGCTGGTCATCAGTGGCCTGCTTTTGACATTTTACCATCCCTGGAATCTGCCGCTGTGTGTGCTGGCTGTTTTTGGTCTCTGGACTTACACTTATTTCAAACGTCGCTGGTGGGCCGGCCCTTTTTACAATGCCTGGATAGTAATGGTATTGATGGGTATTGCTTTTTTGGCAGGGTTAGGCGCCGCCAGGCAAAGTTTTTACCTGCCTCAGGGATTCTGGTTTTACGCCGCGGCGGTCTTCTTCGGCTACGCTAATTTTGTTCTGACCGGTTATTACAAAGATGTGTCTGCTGACCGGCAAACGGGCTACAATACTCTGCCGGTGGTCTACGGTTTCCAGCGGTCCAATTGGGTTAGCGATCTTTTTGCCATACTGACCTGGTTACCTGTTTTTCTGCAGCTTACACGTCAACCCAACATCGGTGCCTTTTTCTTTTTTCTGATTGGTACCCTTTGCCTGATAAACGGTCAGTTCAAATTGCACCAGGTAAAGGATGAAACGCAGGCCCACCAGGCCATCGTGCCTGTAGTTGACAGCTACATTCTGCTTCTTTCAACATTGATTCTGCTGCATCAACCAGATTGGCTGCCGGGCATGCTTGTCTATTTTCTGGCCTACCGGTTGGTCATGCACCTGCGGCCCTGCCAGGAGCAGATTTGAACGGAGGTAAGAATCATGATCATTGTACTCAATTTAAGAGCCGGTGGCGGCAAGGCCTTAAATCGCTGGCAAAAATTACAGGATCATTTTAAGTCAGAAATGATTTTAACCATGGGTAATGGGCCCGTCTGGCTGGCGCTTCTCAATCAACTGCTAAGCAGGGGAGAACGCGATTTCGTAGCTGCTGGTGGTGATGGCACGGTCAATCGTCTGTTACACGATCTTATGGAGGTCAGTGACGGACGGCCATTCCGTCTGGGTGCCATTGGTCTGGGATCCAGCAACGATTTCCACAAGCCCTTTTGTCCCGAGCAATTTATTGCCGGTATTCCCTGCAAAATCGACTTTGCAAAGGCCAGACCCCGCGATGTGGGCATGATCGATTTGCCGCTGGAAAAACAACGCCTGTACTGGCTGCTTAACGCCAGCCTTGGCTTAACAGCACAGGGAAACTGGTTGTTCAACCATCCGAACCGCCTGCTGACAATTTTAAAACAATATTTTGTCCAGCTGGCTATTTTGTACGCCGCAATGCAGGCCATCCGCCAATATCGTCCATTAAAACTGGAGATTGACGGTCGGCCAATACCTGCGGTGAGCAATCTTGCCGTCATCAAAAGTCCGCATTTTTCAGGTAATTTTTGTTATCCATCATCGTTGATTACAGACAACGGTTGCTTCCGGGTTTTTCTTTACCGTCAGCTGAGCCGTTTACAGGCCATCAGGCAGTTGGCTGCCTTAAGTCATCAACGTTTCAGCGGACAATGCTGGCAGGCGCAAGAACTGACTATTAAAGCCAAACAACCTTTTGCTCTGGAATTTGATGGCGAAGTCGTCCAGACCCGTTTGGCTCGCTTCTCCATTCTCAAACAGCGAATCGAGGTGTGTCCATGATGCAAAATTCAATTTTAGAAAACGAATTCATTGCCCGTCTGGTGTCCGGCTTTCCCAAATCGCCCCTGCAACGCAATCAGCTGCAGGAAAGCGATGCCGAACTCCTGCAACTCCCCGGGCAGGATAAATATTTGGCCGTGACCATCGACGGTCTGGTAGAAGAGATTGAACTGGGTTTATTGCGCAATCCTTATCAGATCGGCTGGACGGCGGTCATGTCTGCGCTCAGTGACCTGGCCGCCGTAGGGGCACAACCTTTGGCTGTGCTGCTCAGCGAAAGTCTGCCACCCGATCTGTCTTCCACAACGATTCAAAATTTACAGCTGGGTATGGGCGACGCTTGTCGGAAGGCAGGGACATTTGTACTGGGTGGGGACACCAACCGTTGTTCGCAGTTGCAACTGGTGGTTACGGCTCTTGGCCTTTGTTCAGAACCGTTGCTTACCAGGGTAGGAGCGCAACCTGGTGACCTCCTGTTTGCCAGCGGCCTGTTTGGCAGAGGCAATCTTATTGCCTGGCACAACCGCCTGGCCGGACAACGCAGCCCGTCACCGGAGTTTCGTCCGATCGCCCGACTGACAGAAGGACAGCTGTTACCAAAATTTGCTCACTGTTGCATGGACAGCAGTGACGGTTTGCTGACCACCCTCGATCAGCTAATGCGTCTTAATCATTGCGGATTCGATCTTCAGTTGCCGGCAGAACAGTTGCTTGACCCGGTAACCAGAAAATTTGCCTCTTCCGCAAAACTGTCTCCCCTGCTTTTACTGGCCGGTCCGGTCGGCGAGTATGAACTGCTTTTTACCGTGCCCGAAGAAAGACTCAGGTCGTTTAACTTTGCCTGTCAAAAGATCGGTTGGCAACCGGTCAAACTGGGCAGGGTCATTCCGGAACAAAAGGTTTACATTCGAATCAGTGGTCACAAAAGGTCAGTAGACACACTTTCGCTTCGCAACGCCTTTGCCCGGGATGATCAATCTGTTGAAAAACAAATGCAACATTTTTTAACACTAATAAATGAGGTGCAATCATGACTTTCACCAACATAGATCAATTCGATTTACATCAGGCTCTGAGCAGCCTGAAACATCGTCCGTTGTCAGAAAAGACCGGACTTTTCTCCAAGGCTTTGCAACAGCTTAAGGAGCAGAAACATTGTTTGTATATGCGACAGGTGTTGAGTGCAGCGGATCGGGAAGTGCGAGTTTATGATCCCATCAGCAAAAGCGTTCGTTCAATGCTGATGTTTGGCTCCAACAACTATCTGGGTCTGGCCAATCATCCTCTGGTCAGGGAAAGAATCAAACGTACCATGCGTACCTTTGGTTGTGGCCTGGCCGGCCCGCCTCTGCTTAACGGCTACACCAAACTACATCGTGAACTTGAGGAACAACTGGCCGACCTGAAGCACAGTGAAGACGCTCTGATTTTTTCGACCGGCTATGGTACGAATCTCGGTCTTTTGAATGCACTGAACGGACCCAACACCGTTGTGCTGTTTGATGAACTCAGTCATGCTTCCTTCCATGATGGCTTGAAGATGGGAAAATCGAATTCCTGCAGTTTCGCTCACAACAATGTACAGGAGCTGGCCCGCTTACTGGAAGAATTTGCTTCTCAGGCCCATGGTGACTGCCTGGTTGGTGTGGAAGGTGTGTACTCAATGGATGGCGATCTGGCTCCTTTACCGGAGATGGTTGAACTTTGTGAACGTTACGGAGCCTGGCTGATGGTCGATGATGCCCATGGTACCGGTGTGCTGGGGGAAAACGGCGGCGGCACAGCCGAGCATTTTGGTCTAAGCGGTCGTATTCCCATCAACATGGGAACCTTCAGCAAAACTTTTGCCATGGTTGGTGGTTTTGTTTGTGCAGACAAAGCGGTTATTGACTATTTGCGTTTTTTTGCCCGCTCCTACATGTTTTCCGCCTCTCTGCCACCCGTGGTGGTAGCCGGTGTGTTAGCCGGACTACAGGTATTACGTGATGAACCCTGGCTGAGATACCGGCTTCATGATAACGTTCATTATCTGACCGAGGGTCTGCGGGCTTTGGGCTTTTCCATTAACCCCCAGGCAGCGATCATCGCTATCCATGTACCGGATTGGATGAACATCCGTCAGGCAGCTTTGCGTTTTCATGAGCTGGGCATCTTCCTCAATGCCATTGAATATCCCGCTGTTCCTTTAAATCAGCAGCGTTTTCGCATCAGCCTGATGGCCAGCCACACACGACAAGATCTGGATCGCCTGTTGTCAGCCATTGAACAGGTTTGGAAGGAACAATCTGAAGCAGCTAATCTGTAATCAACAAATAATCAGGAGAAGGCAGGAAAAAATTTTGAATTTAAAAATTTAAGTGTTGAATGAATACAATGTCGGATTACACTGTTTTACTGGTTGCTAAGGTAAACTGTACTTTGGTCAGGCTTTCGGTCAAAGACCAAAGATTTTGCCAGGCTTCCGGCTGATAAGCCACAGCCCTGGCCGGAACCTTTACCGGGAAACCTTTACGCTGTCCGGCACCATCCGGCCCGATAAAATCCCCTGCCTGTACCTGATCGCTGACCGCCGCGTATAAGGTAGGCAGAGCACCCATGCGTGCATCCTGAGCCAACAAAGGCCCCAGCCAGCGAAACAAAGCGACATGACGCTGTAAATCGGTGTGCGCCCAGCCTGGATGCGCCGCCAGCACCATGGGGTTGCCGCCAGCCGGTTTCAGGCGTCGGGCCAGTTCAAAGGTAAAATAGAGATTGGCCAGCTTACTGTCTCCATAAGCCTTCATCGCTTTGTATTTGCGTTTTTCCCAGTGCAGATCATCAAAGTCGATGTCCCCGTAACGGTGTGCCAGGCTACTAACGTTGACAATCCGGCTCTGCGGAGTGTTCTGTAAAAGATCCAGCAACTGACCGGTCAGGGCAAAATGGCCCAGATGGTTGGTACCCATCTGCAGTTCAAAGCCATCTCTGGTTTTACTGTAAGGCGGCATCATCACCCCGGCATTGTTGATCAGTAAATCCAGCCGGTCAAACTTTTTCCTGAAACCGGAAACAAACTGCTGCACGGATTGCAAATCGGCCAAATCAAGCATCATGAGATGCAGCCTGACCTGAGGCGAGTTCTCATGAATGGCTGCCATGGCTTTTTCGCCCTTTTGCCGGTTACGCACCGCCAGCACTACATCAGCACCATGTTCAGCCAATGCCCTGGCCGTGTGCCAGCCAATACCGCTGCTGGAACCAGTGACGATTGCTACACGACCGCTTAAATCGGGTATCTGGTCTTCATCCCATTTTTGCTGTGTCATCATTTTGTTCCGTTCATTTTTTTAAGATCTTTCTTCCTGCAGGCTACGGATTTGCCGCAAAATGATTTTATCCATCACAAAGGGCATGAGCTTAAGTCCCAAACGCGTACCAAAATCCAGCGCACTGGTTTTGACCAACTGCCCCTTTAACATGGCGTTGTAACCATCTTCGGCAACCTGGCGTGCCGTAAATTTAACATTTTGAAACAATTTGGATTTTTGCAGATTGGCAGCTACATCAAATTCTGTTTTGGTGGCTCCCGGACACAGGGCGGTTACTGTTACATTTCGCCCATCCAGTTCACCGGCCAGACCTTTGGAAAAGGACAGTACGTAAGCCTTGGTGGCGTAATAAACGCTCATCAACGGGCCACCCGGCACCATGCCGGCGCTGGACGCGACATTCAAAATTTTACCCTCATTACGGACCACCATCTCTTTAAGGAATAAATGAGTCAATTGCGTTAAAGAAGTGATGTTCACCTGAATCATATCCTGAATGCGCTGCCAGTCCATTTCTTCAAATCGTCCCAGTTGGCCAAAACCGGCATTGTTGATCAGGTAATGCACTTCCAGATTCTTCTCTTTTACTTGCTGGTAGATTTGCTGTGCGGCTTGCGGTTGACTCAAATCGCTGACGACGATCTCAACCCTAACACCATGTTTTTTAGCCAGTTCTTCTTTTAATGCCTCCAGCCGTTTTTGTCGCCGGGCCACTAAGATCAAATCCCCACCCCTTTCGGCGTGGATGTTGGCCAATTCCAGACCAATACCCGAAGAGGCACCGGTAATCAATGCTGTTTTATTCATTTAAGATTCCTGTAGTTATTTTTAAATTTAACAATCTGCTTTCCGGTTTTACATCCGAAGCATTTTCCATTTTCAAGGTCCAAATTTTAATTTTTAACCTATTCTCCCACAAACCGCTAATTAACTAATGTTTGAAATTGATAATTTATTCAACACTCAAAATTCAACATTCAAAATTCTTTTTGTCGCTACTATTACTTTTTCAAAGAAAAGCAGCCTCAGTAACTTAAGGCGGTTTTCATTTCTTTCTGTTCATCGATTTTCCACCAGGCTTCATTGGGAATTTGATCTGGGAAAACCACCGATTGTCCCACTATGGGCGTGGCTAACTGTACACCGTTTTTTGCAGCTGCTTCCGTTACGCGTTCCATGGGTTCATTCCAGCGATGGAAGGCCAGATTGAAGGTTCCCCAGTGAATGGGATGTAAAATCCTGCCCTTCAGATCGAGATGGGCCTGCACGGTTTGCTCGGGTAACATGTGGATATCCGGCCAGTCCTTGGCATTGTAGGCACCGCATTCCAGAAAGGTCAGATCAAAGGGGCCAAATTGTTGGCCAATTACCTTGAAGCCATCGAAATAGCCGGAATCGCCTCCGTAAAAGATTTTGTGTACCGGACCCTTTACCACGAATGAGCCCCAAAGCGTCTCGTTGCGGTCAAACAGCCCACGACCGGAAAAGTGTTGCGTTGGTGTAAAAACGATTTTCAATTCATCGTTGTAGTTCCATTCCTGCCACCAGTCCAGTTCTACCACCTTTTCCTCTGGCACATCCCAATCGAGTAAAATTTGCTTAACGCCCAACGGCACCAGAAACCATTTTACTTTGTGCTGCAGAGCTTTAATGCTGAATTTATTCAAATGATCGTAATGGTTGTGCGAAATAAGCACCAGATCGATTTCCGGCAACGAGTCCGGTTTAACAGGAGCTTCGCCGTTGTAGCGACTGGGTCCAAAAAAGGACACCTTTTTCTCAAGCACCGGGTCGGTCAGCAAACGATAACCGTCGATGTTGATCATCAGTGAAGAATGTCCCAGCCAGGTGCTGCTTAAAAAATCTTTGCTGTTTTGTTTAAAAAATTCGAGATCAACCATTTGCACGGGAGGCTTTTGTTTTGGCTTTCGTTGATTATCATTGAACAAAAATTTCCACATCAGCTTAAAGCCTTTGGCGATGGTTGGATTTTTTTCCTGGTGATAATTCAAAAATTTACCCTCTTTTTTTATGGATGGTCGCATCATTAACTCCAAAGTTTGTTCATTCAGATTTTGCCCGGAAAAAGCACGTTGTACCCCAAAAATCAGATTCATGATCAGCAGGTTCAACATGACGCTGAACATGACCGATCTGAGGAAATCCTTAAAACGCATTGTATCTCCTTAAATGAATATTCATTCACTAAAACTGCAAAAAAATTTTACAATTTTATTGCATCCCAGGCCATGGAAAAGGCCTGATCGATATTCCCATCATCCAGTTTCCAGTCCGGACATAAGCGGGCGTTGGACAAAGTGTAGATGGGATAGAATAAAAAGACAGCCAATAAATTGAGATTCACATTTTTAATAATCTTTTGTTCAATTCCCTTTTGTACAAGGGCCATCAGTGGGCCAAAAGCATCTTCTACTTCCTGTGAATCCACCTGACTGACGTAAGGTGAATTGGAAAACTGCTCCACAAAACGAAAATAATCCTGATGCTTCTTGAAAAAGTCGAACATGGCAAACCAGGCATCGCGAAACACATCGCGCAGCGGCTGGTCGGTCTGTAGATTTTTTAACATAGCCTGACCCATTTCCCGCTTAATGCGCAGATAGGTCGAAATCAGCAAATCATCTTTGTTCTGGTAATAAATGTAAATGGTCGCCGGCGAGACCCTGGCCTCACGGGCTATCTTGGCCACGGAACTGGCTACCAGGCCGATTTCGTTGACCAGTTTAATGGTGGCCCGAAAAATGGCTTCCTGTTTATTTTCATCTTTAACTCGCATGGATCTAAAATAAATGATCATTCATTTAAAAGCAAGTTTTTTTTTCCCTACACAAAGATTTTAATGAACAAACTCAATATTTATTTACATCAAATCCTTGTTTATCTGTGGAGACTTACCCGGCTTGTCAAACGGGATAGTTGAAAAAATTATTAGAACACGGATATCACTGACCCGTCTAAGCCGGGCAAGTTTAAACGGATTTTCACGGAAAATTATTAATTAAAAATGAGATCAATTTGAAAAAAAATCAGTGGATTTCCGTGTTTATCCGTTTTATCCGTGTTCCAAAAAGTTAATCTGTGTTGACCAGTGGCTAAAAAAAAAGGTGAGACTAAAAGCCTCACCTTCATTAAAATTTTTGAAATTTTCTTCCGCTTACTTTTCTTCTTCCTCAGGCATTTCAGATTCACTTCCGGTGTTTAAAGCTTGCATCTTTTTTAACTGATCAGCGGTCAAAACCTTTCGTCCTTCTTTTAAGGTATTAAAGAACTTTTCATGGAGTTGCTTTTTTAGCTGTTCAATTTGATTAATCGCTTTTTGAGCAGCAGCATAATCAGGCTGATCTTTACTCATTGCTTGCTTCAGATCGACTATGGCTACTTTGATGTCGGCATCGGTTTTAATGGCCACTTTTTTAAATTCATTTTGCAGATTGGTCAAGGTTTCTTTTTGTTTTTCATCCAGGCCTAACTTTTCTGCATTTTCCAGCAAAAAGCCGGGGCAGCCAAAATTATGTAGCGTTTTCAGTATTGGATCAGCCATCATGTTCATTTGCATGGATGAATGATGACCCATTTTCATCTTTTTCTCATCACGTTGCTTCTTTTGCATGGGATGTTTTTCCTGCATCATTTTCAGACGTTCGCCGCCCTGTTTCATCGGTTTGTGTTGGGCCAGGGCAGGGTTGAATATCCCCGTGCTTAAAAAAGCTAAAATGGTGAAACTTGCTGCTAATAGGCTAATTTTGCGCATAGCTTGCTCTCCTTTGTGGGTTAATATTTCAATATTGTGTTTAAGTGAACTGCTATTCCGATAAAAGGTTCAATTTTCTTTAATAATCTCGAAAATCACCTTTTATCTGAATAATTTTTCAAACTCGTGAAAGAGCTGTCTGCAGTTTTTTTAAAATTTCTTCAGCCACTTTGTTCAGTTCCGGATTACCAACCACCTGCATGGCTGCTACCGGATCAATGACCGCCACAACGGTTTGCCCCTGTTCGTTAACATAAACAATGACGTTACAAGGAAGCAGTAATCCAATCTGTTCTTCGGCCTGTAAAGCCTTAAAAGCGTTTGGCGGATTGCAGGCGCCTAAAATTCGGTAAGGACGAAAGTCTACATCCAACTTTTTCTTTAATGTCGCCTGAACATCGATATCCGAAAGAATGCCAAAACCTTCTTTTTGCAATTCTTCGGTAACTTTCTGAATAGCCTGTTCAAAGCTTAGGTCAACTGTTTTGCTGAAACCATAATTTGATTTTTTCATTTTAAATCTCCTTTAAAAATTTCTCTTTTAAACGTACAGGTAAAAAATCCGAACCTCTAACCCATCAAATAATTAGACAACACTTTTTTAAAGAAAAGAATTCCATTCATTTCAGCACCCGAATTTAATGGTCAATTTTTAGCTTAAACCGTTCTCGTTGGGGAAAAATTACACTTAATTAATCTTATCAAAAACATTTTTTCAATTTTTTAGCTAAATGTGAACAAGTGAAAATCAAAGCTTGATCTTCACCTTATTCCCCGAAAATTCCAGCATTCCCGGAGTTTTAGCCCAAAAGTGAAAATTGGGTCCGGCGATTACAATTTCCGAAAACGGCTTCTGAAACGGTTTGTGTAAATCAAAAGTGTGCCCGTCAATAAACAGACTATCTAAATGACTTACCACAAACTGCACCTGCTTCCGTTTGTTGGTCCAGTCGGAATGTTCCCAAACAGCATACTCGTGCAGTTCCAATTGAAAGTTCTTTTTTAGAAATGGTTGTAATAAATAAAGATGGTAA
>CAYNLJ010000045.1:0-10733 GCA_964398005.1 uncultured Caldithrix sp.
CGGTCCATTGTTTATTTTAATGTTAGTCAGGGCTTCAGGGCGCCAAATCTCAGCGACCTATCGAAATTCGGTCAGTCAAAAGGTGACATCATTGAAGTTCCCAATCCAAAACTTAAACCGGAGTATCTCTGGGCTTTTAGTGGAGGATGGCGATTGACCACCAATAAATATCGTTCCCAAATTGATTTATTTTATCATCTGCTTGAGGGAATAATAGAAAGCGCACAGAACATCTATCAGGGATCAAGTGAAATGATCATAAACGGACAGCTGTTTTTGGTGCGCAGTAAACAAAATATCGGGCGGGGCTTTATTTACGGAATAGAGTGGAGTCAGACCTATCAATGCCTTCCCTCACTCTTGTTGGGCATGGACTTTTCTTTTGCCTATGGTCACAATCAAACGCGACATGAACCTATGGGCGGCATTCCACCTGCATGGGGAATAGCCTGGCTTCGTTACGATCAGCCCCATTGGCAGTTAGAGTTTCAAACAAAGTGGGCAGCCAAACAAAATCGGCTCAGCGAGGATGACCTGCAGGATCCACGAATTCCACAGGGCGGGACTCCTGGCTGGTATGTTTTTAATTTTAAATTCAGTTACCTGGTCAGTGAAAAATTAAAACTCCAGCTGGCCATTGACAATCTATTTGATTATGGCTACCGGCTGCACGGTTCGGGCATTAATGCTCCCGGGCGCAACTTTGTGTTCAATGTTCAGTTCAACCTTTAATCGGCCTAAAACAAGCCGCTTAAGCAACATGAAAATAAAAAAGAACAGGCATGTGTCAGACTCGTCAAGTTGCTTTTATTTTGTATTTTGTAAAATTTCAAAAAAGGATTTGATAAAAGAGAATTTTCTGGTTAATTTTTTTGTTTAGATAACTTTAACCGAAGGTGAATATGAAACCAAATGATTTCTACTTATTGTTCGAAGATTCCTTCAAGACCTGGAAGGAAAATTCCGGTACCAGTATTGGCGCTCTGGTGAAGAACGGCTCAGATAAATGGTTGTTTTTATCCGAAATGCTTCCCGGTAAAATAAAACATTTTGAGATAGCGGACTCGTTAATAAACGCACTGGCAGAGTATCAGGTTGTCTCCACACAATCATTACCACCTGAATTACAAAAGCTGCTTGAACAATCGAATTTCGAGTGGATTTTTCCCACAAATCAGAAAAAATACATTATTGCGGGCAGCGGCTCGATCAATGAAATTAAATTCCTGTTGTTGGAACTGTGTACCCGCGTCTTCGAATTACTGATTAAAAACAAAGAATTTGAAGAAGACTTAAAACGCAAAGCCCGTGAAATGCAGGATTTGCTGGAAAAGACCAGCGCTCTGCACGAAATTAGTCGTTCGATTGAATCTCTGGCCTCTCTGGAATCCCTGTTGCAGGACATCGTACAAAAAGCTATGCATCTGATGAATGCCGAATCAGGTTCTTTGCTTCTTTTTACGGATGAAGGAGATGAACTGGAATTCAAGGTAGCCTTTGGTCCAAAATCGGACAATGTAAAGCCCTTTCGCATCAAACTGGGGCAGGGGATTTCCGGTTGGGTGGCCGAACACGGCGAACCTATTTTAATCAAAGACGCCTACAAAGATCCGAGATTTGATCCCAGTTTTGATAAAAGAAGCGGCTATCGTACGCGTTCCTTTTTGTGTGTTCCTTTGCGTTACAAGGAACGGATTTTAGGTGTCATTACAATATTGAACCGCCTGGACATGAAGCCTTTCTCGGAAAAAGACCTCGAATTGCTGACGACTTTCAGTACCCAGGCCGCCTTAGCCATCGAAAATACACGCCTTTTGCAGGAGGCAATCGAAAAAGAACGGTTAAAAGCTGATATTAAAATTGCTTCTGAAATTCAAAAGTTATTAATTCCGAACCAGTTGCCGGAAATTGAAGGCTTGGAAATTGCCGCTACCTACATCCCCTGTAAAGAGATGAGTGGTGATTTTTACGACATTATCCCCATGAAAGATGGAAAATGGGCTTTTATTATGGCCGATGTTTCCGGAAAAAGTATTCCGGCTGCCATGCTCATGTCTAATTTTCAGGCCTCGGTGCGTACGATTTTTCAGTTCTCAGATAATCTGGCCTGGATCATCGAAAATTTGAATCAGATGATCATGCGGCAAACAACAGCTGATCGTTTCATTACTGTTTTTGCCGCCATTTATGACAGTAACAGCGGAACAATCGATTATGTAAATGCCGGACACAACCCACCTTTCATTCTGAGAAAGTCAAAAGAGTTCAAACTTTTGGATAAAGGAGGTATTTTCTTAGGAGTTCTTCCCTGGGAATATGAAAAGAACACTTTGAAGTTAGAAGAGGATGATCTGCTAGTGATTTACACTGATGGCCTGGTAGAAGCCATGAACGAAAAAGAAGAAGAGTTCGAACTGAAACGTTTGGAACAATTGGTAAAAGCCCATCAACATCAAAAATTGGATGATCTGAAAGAAACTATCATCGACGCTGTTCGGAGTCATGTGGGCAGTCAGCTGTTGGATGATGATTTTACATTAATGCTGCTTAGAAAAACAAATTAAAAAGAAGTGAACAATTATTAATTCTCTCCGAAAGTACAATTGGGTTAAAAAAATAGAAAGATTGGTAAATAAAATTCAATTTGGCCCAAAAGAATTCAAAAAAGCGTTTTAAAAAAATAAAGTATCGACGACAATAATATCAGAAACAAAAGAGGGCAACATCATGAATTTCCCAATCAAAATGATGAACGATGGGAAGGTGATAGTGATTGACATCCCACGTCGCCTGACCTCAGAAATTTCCGGAGAGTTGAAAAATTTAATGAAAGACCAACTGGAAAAGGATAAGTACAAGATTGTAATGAATCTTGAAAAAACAAAGTACATGGATTCCAGTGGGTTAGGAGCAATTGTTTCAAAAATTGCTGCAACTCGTTCCAATGGAGGGGATATTCGCCTGGCTGCGCCACAGCAGACGATTCTTGATCTACTGGAACTGACTCACATCAATCAGATTGTAAAGATATATGACACGGTAGACGAAGCGGTCAAAAGTTTTGAGGAGTAGTCCCTGATGAAATATCAGGATGAGATGACGATTGACAGAAGATATTTCCATTACACGGAACCGGATTATAAACGACCAGTGTTCCAGATTCCTGAGTATTTCAGTCAGCGATTCATGAATAAACTGGCTTTCCTCTATAGTAAATCTCGTCTTGATTTAATTTACCCGGAATTGGAGCGCATTCTTAAAGTGTATTATGCTCATAAAACGCCGCAAATGATTGAGTGGGAAAAAAGTTTTGACCCGGAGAATCGCTTTACAGAGAAGGACGTAATTCTCATCACCTATGGGGATTTGATCAAGACACCAAACCAAAAACCGTTGCGGACATTAAGTCAATTAACCGAAACCTACCTCAGAAATGTGGTCAATACATTGCACATTTTACCTTTTTTCCCTTCTTCGTCTGATAGAGGCTTTGCTGTCATGGACTTTGAAGAAGTCGACCCCAATTTAGGTACCTGGGACGATATCCTGGAACTAAAAAAAGATTTCAAGCTGATGTTCGATGGTGTTTTTAATCATGTCTCTTCAAAAAGCCGGTGGTTTCAGGAGTTTTTAAACCAAAATCCCCAGTTTCTGGACTTTTTTGTCGTCTTTTCCACCAAGCAACAACTTTCTCCGGATCAGTTACGCTTGATCGTCCGTCCGCGCACCACCCCAATTTTAACCGAATTCTGTACGTTAAACGGTAAGCGACTGGTATGGACGACCTTCAGCCAGGATCAAATCGATCTTAATTATCATAATCCCCATGTGCTGCTGAAAATGATCGAAATATTGCTGACCTATGTGCGGCGCGGGGCCGATATCATCCGTCTGGATGCAGTAACCTATTTGTGGGAAGAATTGGGTACTTCCTGTGTGCATCTGGAACAAACCCACATTATTATCAAACTTTTTCGGGATATTTTAAATGCAGTGGCACCTCATGTGGCCATCATTACAGAAACCAATGTTCCACATGACGAAAATATCCGTTATTTTGGCAATGGCAAAGACGAAGCACAAATGGTTTACAATTTTGCCTTACCTCCGCTGGTGCTCTATTCGTTTCAAAATGAAAATGCCAGAAAACTGACCGATTGGGCGGCTACGTTACAAAAACCGTCTAATGAAGCGACTTTCTTCAATTTCCTGGATTCCCACGATGGGGTAGGCGTAATGGCAGTACAGGGAATTCTGAGCCCGGAAGAGATTGAAATGATGGCATTAAGGGTAGTGGAACATGGCGGTTTTATTTCATACCGGGCGAATCCGGACGGCACACTCAGCCCCTATGAATTGAATATTACCTGGTTTAGCGCGATTAACAATGAAGATGCTGCTGAACCCCTGGAACTTCAGGTAAAACGTTACCTCGCCTCAAGAGCGATTGCGCTTGTTCTGATGGGTGTGCCTGGTATCTATTTACATGGTTTTCTGGGATCAAAAAACGATGCGGAACTGGTACTCGAAGAAAAATCAACCCGCAGTATCAACCGTAAAACATTAAATAAAAAGGAATTGCTCCGTTCTCTTGAAAACCCGGAAACGACCACTTACCACGTCACACGAGAACTTGTCAGGCTGATTGAAATTCGTAAAAGGCAACGTGCCTTTCATCCCAATTCTCCGCAAAAAATTCTGAAAGTAGCCGATGAGATTTTCGCGGTGATTCGTTACACCATGGATCATCGGGAGATCATTTTGGCGCTGACCAATGTGTCTTCAAAACAGGTACCCATTACTATTAATCTCAAAGAATGGGGAATATTGGGAAATTACCACTGGCACGATTTGATAAGTAAACGATCGGTAAAAACAGAAAATAATCTGATTTCATTAGTTGTAGATCCTTACCAGATTTTGTGGCTAAAAGCCCGTAATGGTAATTTCAGGATCTTGGATTAGGCTGCACCCAACTAATCCTCAATAGGGATCGATGTCTAAAAGAGATATCGGTCCCTTTTTCTTAATTGCACAAAATTTAATTATTCCTTAATTTCCTCATGTATTTTGGGTAACCAATTTACTCTGTAGAAACGTACAAATATTAATATGTTTTCTGTTGTGGATTTTTTCAGAAATTTTAAATTAGGGGTGGCATTACGCCCGATTTGAAATGGCAATTTAGGTAGTAAACCAAATATTTTGCTTTGATTTCAATGACTTTGTTATTATTTGATTTTAAAATGCAGGAGCCAATATGAAAGAACTTGCGGTACGTGTTGCAGTGGCTATTGTGGGGATCCCACTATTATTGTTTGTTATTTTAAAGGGTGGAATATTTTTTTATCTGCTCTCTGTGGTAGTAACCGTCCTTGGGCAATGGGAAATGTATCAATTGCTCCGTCAGAAGGGCAGTCAGCCCATGATAATTGCAGGACTCTTCAGTGGGCAAATTTTGCTGGCGATCATTTATTCGGGCAGCAATCCGCTGTTATATTTACTATTGCTAATTTTTGCTCTTTTTATTTTTGGGGCTGAAATGTTCAGAAACAACGGTTCGGCTTTGATTAATACCAGTGCGACGGTATTGGGCATTATTTATCCCACTCTGTTCTGGGGTAGTTTGTTGTTCTTGCGGGGAAATGTTGCCAGCCTCTTTGGCAAAAACAATCATTTTGGTGGTCAATTTGTATTGTTGATGTTTATTGCCATCTGGATTTGTGATACTTTTGCCTATTTTCTAGGTAAAAAATTTGGAAAGCACCGGCTTTTTGAACGGGTTTCTCCTAAAAAGAGTTGGGAAGGGGCCATTGCCGGATTAATTGGTGCTTTACTGACTTATTTTGTGGTTTATTTTCAGCAAATTCTTCCGATAACTATGAATGTCGCCATAACAGGTGGCCTGATAGTCGGGATTGCAGGTCAATTTGGCGATTTGGTAGAATCCTGGTTCAAAAGAGACGCCGGAGTAAAAGATTCTTCAAACCTGTTGCCGGGTCATGGTGGGATTCTGGATCGTTTTGATAGTGTGATGTTTAGTTCAGTTGCTTTCCTGGCGCTGTACTTTATTTTACAAATTAAATAGGGTTGAATGATGAGTGATAAACGAGTTCTCATTGTAGATGACGAAGAAGATTTAACCTGGACCATCTCCAAACATTTATCCAGAGATAAAGATAAATTTGAATTAATCGCTGTCAATAGTGCGATGGCCGCCCTGGATGTGCTGGCCCAGGTGCCCGTCAATCTTGTGGTCACGGACATCCGAATGCCTGAAATTTCCGGACTGGATTTGTTACTTAAAATCAAAGAAAATTATCCGCAAACCAAAGTGGTCATCATGACGGCTTACGGTTCCTCGGAAGTACAGGAAGAGGCTAACCGACGTGGTTGCTTTAAATACATTGAAAAACCATTTGAAATCCAGGATTTAAGACAACTGATCCTGGATGTTTTACAGGAAAAGAAAGGATTTGAAGGGAAAATTTCTGATTTCCAATTAACCGATTTGATTCAACTTCTGTGTCTGGGACGACAAACAAACAGCATTCACTTCGAGAAAGACGGTAGTCACGGCGCTATCTATTTTGATGAGGGAGATATTGTTCATGCGGAAGTAGACCAGGTTGAAGGTGAAGAAGCCTTTTATGAGATACTAAGCTGGGAAGGCGGAGCCTTTCAATTACAGAAGGGTGAAAAAGCCCCCAAGGAAACGATTTTTAAAAGCTGGCAAAATTTAATGTTGGAAGGATTAAGACGTCTTGACGAACTGCGTGCCCGAACGACAAATGTGGATGACAAAATATCTGAAACCCAGAAACAACTTATTTTAACTCTTGAAAATCATTTAAAAAATAAAGGAATTCATCTTTTAGCCCTCCTTGATCCTTCGGGATTTATTGTTGCTTCTGCTGTGCATCCGGAACAAAAATCAAAATGGTCGGTCTCTGATATTGTGCCATTGATTTCAAAACTGCTAACGGCTGTTGAAGAAAATGGACAGGAATTTAATTTCGGAAATTCGGAAGAGGTATTTGTCCAATACAACGATGGCATTGTTCAGTTAGTTAAGGTAGGTAGTTTTGATTATTACCTGGCCACCCTTGGTTCTAATGAACTGAATATGAGCTTACTTCGCCTGGAAAATAAAAAACTAATTAAACAGCTCATTCCTCTTGTTAAAAAGCTTTAGAAGACGGGTAGCCTGAAGAATCCTTCTTTGTAAGGTCCTTTTTCAATATTGACAACTCCCGCCCTTATTTATTTGGGAAAGGTGGGCAATAAAATGATAAATAACAGTTTATGTTTGCAGTGGTGCATTGAAAAAGATTGAGTACTTAAATTTGCTTTAACGATTAAATTAAAGGTTTCTCATCGTTAATCAGTTATTCTACACGTTTCCAACTCCATTAAAAGTCAGAATTTTAAACTGTCACTATTGTCAGGCCTGAGAAAAAATTACTCTAATTTCACTTTTCTGATTGTAAACGGTCAAAAATCAGCCTCTTCACTTTTGCTTCTCGTCAATATTTTGTAAATTAGTGCGTTGTATTTTTTAAATATGGATTTTAACAACGTTAAACGGGGGAGTTTTTATGGATCCTAAAGCATTCAAACGCTGGCAACAAGAAGTGGCCAATGCTAAACTACGCGATGCCAAGTTTATTACGGCTTCCGGAGAACCGGTTGAAATGTTGGCGACACCGGAAACGATCAAGGACCTGGACTATGACCGCGACCTGGGTATGCCGGGACAATTTCCTTTCACACGGGGTGTTCATTCCACCATGTACCGCGGCCGCCTGTGGACCATGCGACAGTTTGCAGGTTTTGGCACCCCGGAAGACACCAACCGACGATTTAAATACCTGCTGGAGAACGGTCAAACCGGCCTTTCGGTGGCCTTTGATCTGCCTACTTTAATGGGCCGCGATGCGGATGATCCCTGGAGCGAAGGAGAAGTCGGTGTTTGTGGTGTTTCGGTTAGTTCGCTGCGTGATATGGAAATATTGTTCGATGGTATTCCTCTGGATAAAGTTTCCACCTCGATGACCATAAATTCACCGGCCATTATTTTACTTGCCTTTTATATTGCTGTAGCAGAAAAACAGGGCGTTAAACAGGAACAGTTACGCGGTACCGTGCAAAATGACATTTTAAAAGAGTACATCGCTCAGAAAGAATACATCTTCCCCCCGGCTCCCTCCATGCGCATTATTGTGGACATGATTGAGTATTGTACAGAACATTTACCGCAATGGAATACCATCAGCATTAGTGGTTACCATATCCGCGAGGCCGGGTCGACAGCTTTACAGGAACTAGCTTTTACTCTGGCCGATGGCTTTGCTTATATCGAAGCTGCTATGGAACGAGGATTGGATATTGATGCCTTTGCTCCCAGGCTGTCCTTTTTCTTCAATTCACACAACGATTTTTTTGAAGAAATTGCAAAATTTCGCGCCGCCCGTCGTATTTATGCCCGGCGCATGAAAGAGAAATATGGGGCAAAAAAAGAACGCTCCTGGATGTTACGTTTTCACACACAGACAGCAGGTTGTACCTTAACGGCCCAGCAGCCTGAGAACAACATTGTGCGGGTCGCTTACCAGGCACTGGCTGCTGTTTTAGGTGGTACGCAAAGCTTGCACACCAATTCAATGGACGAAACTCTGGCCCTGCCTTCGGAAAAAGCAGTAAAAATTGCCCTGCGTACCCAACAGATATTAGCTTATGAAACCGGCACCCCTCACACCATCGATCCTCTGGCCGGTAGCTATTTTGTTGAAAACCTGACCAACAAAATGGAACAGGGCGCCGAAGAATATTTTCGTAAAATTGAAGAATTGGGCGGGGTAATTCCGGCTATCGAAAAAGGCTTCTTCCAACGCGAAATTGGTGAGGCGGCTTACCGCTATCAACTGGAAATCGAAAATAATGATCGTTACATCGTTGGCGTAAATGCATTCCAGGATAAAGATGAAAAAATCGAAATTCCCCTTTTACAGATTCCTCCGGAAGTAGAACAGGAACAGGTAAAGCGGTTACTGCAGTTAAAACGGGAACGTGACAACAACAAGGTACAATCTCTTTTAAAAGAATTAAAACAGGCGGCCATTGAAAACCGTAATTTGATGCCGGTAATCATCGAGGCATCAAAGGCCTATGCGACTGTGGGCGAGATGGTCAATACTCTAAAAGAAGTTTTTGGTGAATATCAGGAACCAACCGATTTTTAGTACAACCCTTTGGCGAGGAGAGTAATGGAAAAGAAAATACGTGTATTGGTAGCTAAAGCCGGATTAGACGGGCACGACCGTGGTGCAAAGGTTGTGGCCTCTTTTTTCAGAGATGCCGGTTTTGAGGTCATTTACAGCGGATTGCGGCAAACACCGCAGATGATTGTGCAAACAGCCATGCAGGAAGATGTGGATGTAATTGCCATCAGTATTTTGTCCGGGGCTCACATGACGGTTTTTCCTAAAATTTTAAAATTAATGAAAGAAAACCAGATGGACGATGTGCTGTTGACCGGCGGCGGTATTATGAGCGATGATGATATTAAAAAATTACAGGCCATGGGTACCGGACGCCTGTTTGGCCCCGGGAGTTCCTTGAAAGAAGCGGTGGAATATATCAGAGACTGGTATGAGAAGACAAAAAAGTTGAACCATGATTAACTGGATTAAAGGATTGACGGGATTGTTTATTGGGAGAAGGGTAAGCATCATTCTAATCCTGTAAATCATGCAAATCAAGGGTATGAACCATGATTAATAGGATTAAAGGATTACCAGGATTTTCAATTGGGAGATGGGTAGACATCGTGTTAATCTTGTAAATCAAGAAAATCAAGGTTCTCAACCATGATTCACAGGATTAAAGGATTGCCAGGATTTTCAATTGGGAGATGGGTAGACATCGTGTTAATCTTGTAAATCATGAGAATCAAGGTTTTGAACCATGATTAACTGGATTAAAGGATTGCCGGGATTATTAATTGGGAGAAGGTCAGATATCGTGTTAATCCTGTAAATCATGCAAATCAGGGTTCTGAACCATGATTAAAGGATTGAAGGATTGCCAGGATTATTTATTGGGAGAAGGGCTAACATCCTGTTAATCTTGTAAATCAAGAAAATCAAGGTTTTGAACCATGATTAAACGGATTAAAGGATTACCTTGATTATTGGGACAGATTTCCAATAAATCAAGAAAATTCAGGTTCAAACAATGAAATTTGAGTATCTCACACACAAAATAATTGGTTGTGCAATGGAGGTGCATAAAAAATTAGGAAATGGATTTCAGGAAATTATTTATCAACGAGCTTTAGCCATTGAAATGCGGGAACAAGGATTGGATTTTGAAAGAGAAAAAGAAATGCCCATTTTCTATAGAGGGTATCAAATTGGTACACGTCGAGTAGATTTCTTTGTAGAAAATAAGATTATGTTAGAACTTAAAGCGGTAAAGCAGTTAGATGATGTTCATCTTGCGCAAGCTATGAATTATTTGGAAGCGTATAATATGGAAGTTGGATTGTTGATAAATTTCGGTGCAAAAAGTCTTGAATTTAAACGAGTGCATAATAAAAATTTTAAAAACAATTGTGAACCGTGATTGATATGATTTCCAGGATTGTTCTGAATTTTCGTTGGGAGAAGGGCTAACATCCTGTTAATCTTGTAAATCATGAGAATCAAGGTTCTGAACCATGATTAACAGGA
>CAYNLJ010000046.1:0-5843 GCA_964398005.1 uncultured Caldithrix sp.
TCGGAAATTTCCTGCGATAAGGTACCAAATGTTTGGGCATTCAATAATACTACCCCATAGGCAATGGCCGAGATCGTTCCTAAAATGATTAGGACAACGACTAACTCTATTAATGAAAAACCGCTTTCATTTTTTAACTTAAAGCTGCTTGCCATTAAGATTCTCCGAAGATCTTTCAGCCCTGATAATTACTGGAATTCGAATCATTCTCTAATCTCATAATATTTAGAAAACCGAATGGTGTATTGTACGTCCTTATCCATGCTGGGATGGGAAACACTGACCGTAATTTCCCAACCGTCTATTTCCTGATCACCCCATTTGGTAATTTGGTTTACACTTACCGTTCTTGTGTAATTATCGGCCAGAGATTCGGTTTTGGCATAATCGGTAATGGTTTTGTACCAATCCCAATTTAATTTTTTAAAACCGATAATTTCTTCCATTTTACTTTCAGCATAATATTGGGCTTTTTGCCTTACAATAAATTTGGCTGCATTACTGGTAGCCATGCCAGCCAGACTAAAAAAAGCAGGGAAAACCACACCGATTATCACCAGTGCCACAACCATTTCAATTAAGGTTAATCCCTTTTCCTCTTTCTTTAGCTTAGAGAACATTTCAAATCACCATCGCTTTCAGCCCAATCAAAACAAATGGGGCTCAGCAGACTGAGCCCCGCATTTTCTCCTGCAAAATACTATTGAACGACAAGTGCACCACTTGCGTTAACTGAGACGCTGAAATCTGTTCCATCCGATTTTGTCGGTGCGCTTCCATCAGAGAAGAAAGAACCTGGATCAGCATTGTAATCAGATACAGCGTCATTCAGAGTATAAGTAGGATCAGCCATAACTTCATTGGCAAAATGCATCATGATGGCTGCCTCAATCGCTTTGGCATTTGCCTGATCGCGAGTTGCATTGGCGTTGGAAGTTAAATCCAGGTAGCGTGGAACTGCAATAGCAGCTAAAACACCAAGAATAACTATAACAACAACCAGTTCGATAAGGGTGAAACCTTGTTGGTTTCTCAGGGCACGCATTATGGTACCTCCTTTTGTTGATTGTACTTTGTTTTTTGTTAATTGTGGTTATCTATGCTACATTAATTTCATCATATCTAACATTGGCATAATAAGCGCCAGAGCTAATAAAAGGACCATACCACCTAATACAATGGTCATCACCGGTTCGATCAAAGAACTCATATTTTCGACCATGTCACTTACTTCATCTTCATAGTAATTGGCCACACTAAATAACATATCGTCCAAAGAACCAGATTTTTCACCGATGGAAACCATATCTATCAACAGATCGGGGAATTCTCCACTTTTTCGCAAAGCATCGGCGATTCCTTCCCCTTTTAATATTCTGTCGGAAACTTTTTCCAGTACTTTATTAAAAAATAAATTTCCTAACGAAGTTTGGATAATTTCTAACGCTTCGGTTATATTGACTCCGGTCTTGTTCATGGTAAAAAACAATCTTGCAAAACGCGCCATTATGACCTTTCTTAAAAAATCACCAAACACTGGTAATTTTAAAATGTTTTCATCAAGCCAGAAACGTCCTTTTGGTTTTCGAAAATAATAAATCGCCAGGCCAATCAGTACTGACAGACCGCTAAAAAACAGGACCCCATATTTTGTTAGCAGTGAATAAATGCCCAACAATATTTTTGTAGGTAAAGGTAAATCGGCTCCCGTTGCCTGAAAAATGGGTATAAAATTGGGGATAACCGTTGTAACAAAGATAAAAAAGGCGGCTATGATGGCAAAAATAACAAACATGGGATAGCGCAACGCTTTTTTAACTGCTGACTTCATTTTAATATCTTTTTCCATGTACTCATGCATGTATTGCAGCGAATCTTCAAGAGTACCACTGATTTCACCAACTCTTATAGCATTGATGTAAATTTCAGAAAATATTTTAGGGAACTGGGCCAGCGCATCCGAGAACTTACTGCCCTGTTCAATATCCTTTGCAATCGTTTCGATTACATATTTGAAATTTTCTTCCTTGGTTTGATCTTTAACTGTTTGCAAGGCCAGTAACATTGGGATTCCGGCCCGCAACATCGTTGACAACTGTTTTGTAAAAAGCAATACCTGGTCATCTTTTACATTCAGTTTTAATTTTTTAGTTTTACTTTTTGATTCCACCTTATGGATGTAAACCGGAATCATATTCAGTTCATCCAACTGCCTTCTTACATCTTCTTCATTGCTGGCAAGAACCACACTTTCTATTAGCTTACCATCCTGATTATAGGCTTTGTATTTGTAATTTGGCATTTTTCTTCTTTTCCTTTGATCTAACTAAACAAACCTAAATACCAATGAATCAGCTTTTGACCAAAAAAAACATAAGCAATAAATCCTGCGGCCAGAAACGGGCCCAGTGGAATCATTCTGGGAATCTCTTTTCTCTGAAACAACCAAAGTAGAAGAATCACAACGAATGCAAAAATAAAGCCCAAATATAAGGCCACAAGAATATGCTTCCAGCCTAAAAAGTAACCGGCTACAAAAGCTAATTTCACATCCCCCATTCCCAATGCTTCCTTATTAAAAACTTTTGAACCTAAAACCGCTACCAGCCACATGACGGCCCCGCCTAAAACAGAACCAAGAGCCGCCTCCTTAAAAGGGACTATTTTCCCCACAAAATTGATCAGGAGTCCGGCAATCAGCATGGGCAACAAGATTCGATTTAACAGTAGTTTGGTCTTTAAATCTATCACACCCAGAACAATCAAGAAGTATGCAAAAATAACGTAATACAGAAACGAAAAGGTTAACCCGTATTTTTTAAATAAGGCTAATGTAAGAATTGCCGTAGCCAACTCAATTACCGGATAGTAAAGAGATATTTTTTTGTGACAGTGTCTGCAACGACCTCTTAAAAGAATAAAAGAAAGAAGTGGGATATTATCATACCAGCGAATCTGCTGTCCGCAATTCGGGCAATGTGATCGTCCCCAAATAATGCTTTTTTTCGCCGGAACTCTAGTAATACAAACATTCAGGAAACTTCCAAAAACCAGACCAATAATAAACACCAAGATATCAATTTTTTGCATTTTTCAGGCGCTAACTACACTTTGTTTATTCACAGACTTACCGGTAAAACGCCCTAAATGGCGTTGAATTCGGGCCACCAACAAATTCATATTTATGGGTTTGGTAATAAAATCATCTGCACCGAACTCAAAACCTTTTAGTTCATTTTCTGTACCATTTAAACTGGTGATAATTAACACAGGTACGTTTTCTGTTTCTGGATTACCACGTAAATATTGCAGGAATTCATAGCCATCCATATTAGGCATCATCAAATCCAACAGAATGATATCAGGAATTTGGGTCTGAACTTTTTCAACGGCTTTTTCCCCATCTTCTGCTTCACGTACCTTCCAACCTTTTTGTCGTTCCAGCATGCGTTTAAGTAACATTCGGGTAACGGCGTAATCATCCACCACCAATATATCTACAGTTTCTGTTGTTTTTTGCTGGACAGGTGGTTTTTCTGCTTTCTTTTTCACTTTTGGCTGTTCAACTGGCTTCTCTTCAACAGGCTTAGGCTCAGTTTTAAGCTCTTTGGCTAATTTTTTAATTTCATCCAGAGGATTTTCAAATGTTTTCTTCTTCTTGGGTTTTACTTCCCGAGTCACCGGAGGTTGTTCTTCTTCTTCGGACTCGAAAGTTTCGAAATTTTCTGTCTCTTTAGTTTTTTCAGGTTGAGGTGAAAACTCGGATTCGGTGGATTCTGTCATTTCTTCGGTTTCAGTTTCAAAATCATCCAATCTAAGGACATCATCATCTTGAACTTGAGGAGCAGATTCTGTTTCAGGGGCCGTTGGTTCCTCCTCTGATGTTTCCAACGATGTTTCATCAATTCTTAGTACATCATCCTCAGCCGGAGATTCCAGTTGCACAGGTTTTTTTACAGGAGGAATAGGAGCTTTTTTTCGTACAGTGGTGACGTCCGGTTGAATAACCCGTAACAATTCCTGATAATCAGTAATGCCTTCTGCTACCAATGAAAGCCCATCTTCAAACAAATTTCTGAACCCATGTTTACGGGCAATCGTTCTTAACTCCACCAACTGTGCTTTTCGGTAAAGCGCATCTTTTAATTCCTGATTCATCAGTAAGATTTCATAAACGCCAATACGGCCTTTGTAACCTGTGTAATTACAGGCCGAGCAACCCTTGGCCTGATAAACGTGGTATTCCTTATAGCCAATGTTCCTGAACAACTGTAATAATTTCGGATCCAGCAGCTTTCTATCCACCGGCTCCTTACAATTATTGCACAACCTGCGCACCAACCTTTGAGCAATAACCGACTGCAAAGCTTCAGCTACTTTTGTCTCGTCTATTCCCATATCCGCAAGCCGGGTAATTGTTGCCAATGTGTCATTGGTGTGCAGCGTACTGAGAACCAGGTGTCCGGTTAAGGAAGCCTGAATAGCTATTTCTGCCGTTTCGCCGTCACGAATCTCACCAACCAGAATGACATCCGGGTCTTGCCTCAGGAATGAACGCAAGGCTGAAGCAAAAGTAATACCAGCTTTTTCATTTACCTGTACCTGATTAATGCCTTCGAACACATATTCGATCGGATCTTCAACCGTCAGGATATTGGTTGCGGATGATCGCAATTTATTAATGGCCGCATAAAGGGTTGTACTTTTACCAGAACCTGTAGGTCCGGTAACCAGGATAACACCCTGCCGGACAGAAAAGACTTTTTCCAACTGCTTTAAGTTGTAACCACGAATACCCAGCTGTTCGAAAGAGACCATGGCTTTTCTTTTATCAAGCAAGCGGATCACAACCTTTTCGCCATAGCTGGTTGGCAATACGGAAACACGTAAATCAATATCAGCACCATCTACAAATATTTTTGTCTTCCCATCCTGGGGTTTTCTGGTTTCGGCAATATTCAATTCCGAAATAACTTTAATACGACTGACAATTTGGGCATGTAGAGTTTTAGGCAATTCCATAATCGTATGCATAACCCCATCAATACGCAAACGGACGACAACCTCTTTTTCTCCTGCTTCAATATGGATGTCACTGGCGTCGCCTGCTACCGCTTCAGCAAAAATCTGATTTACCAGTTTTACCACACCTTTTTCTTCAACATCTTCTTCGCCGGCTACCCGTACTTTTAATTGTTTGCCATCTCCTGAAACGAGATTGTCAATGAGTTCATCAGGAGAATAATACTCTTTTATTTTTTGCTGAACCTGTTCCAACAAGGCAAAATAGGTTTTTACGTATTTGCCCGTGATAAACTCAATTTCTTTTTCGGCTTCTAAATTGTAAGGATTAAAACAGGCAATATGCACTTCACTCTCTGTTTGCTTAAAAGGGAACACCTGATGCTTTTGACAAACTTCTTTAGGTATGTTTTCCAGAGCCTTAGACTCAATTCTAACCTTATCAAAATCAACGACCGGAATTTGTAGTGCTTCTTCAATGAAGGTCACTAAATCTTTTTTGTGTAAAAGATTGTTTTGAATCAATACGTTAAAAAAATATTTTTCAGTTGAATATCGGGTGGCCAGTTCATCATACAAGTCTTTATCTATGATTTGATAGTAAAGCAAAGCTTTTACCAACCAATCATCTTCAAAAACATGTTTATGTGACATCACCATATTTTAAATCCCAAATGTTAGTCCAATTTTTATCAAGAAATATTATCGTATGGAATTGCTAAATCATTAATAAATGATTTACTAAAGATTAGAAAAAGGAAAATAAAAAAATTCTTTGAAATATTTATTTTGGCTAAACCGAAATTTCTTCTGGCTTAGGG
>CAYNLJ010000046.1:5853-10681 GCA_964398005.1 uncultured Caldithrix sp.
GAATATTTACCCGCTTCTTTGCATTAATAATACTACATTTTAAAAATTAAACCGGAGGAACTACAATGACTCACAAATTACCAGAATTAGGTTTTGCCTACAATGCACTCGAACCTTTTATTGATGCCATGACTATGGAAATCCATTACACTAAACACCATGGTGCTTATGTTAACAATTTGAATAAAGCATTAGAAGCACACAGTGATCTACAGGCCAAATCATTAGATGAATTGCTGCAGAATATCAGCAGCCTTCCACAGGATATTCAAACAGCCGTACGCAATAATGGCGGTGGCCATTGGAATCACAGTTTTTTCTGGGCTTTGCTTAAAAAGAATGAAAACGCTAAACCCCAGGGTGAACTGGCCAAGGCAATTGATTCCACATTCGGTTCTTTTGATGAATTTAAGGAACAATTCCATAAAGCCGGAATGACCCGCTTTGGATCTGGCTGGGCATGGTTGGTAGTTAATAATCAAAAAAAGCTGGTTATTGGATCCACCCCAAATCAGGACAACCCCATTATGGATATCAGTGATTTTAAAGGTACGCCTGTGTTGGGAGTTGATGTTTGGGAACATGCCTACTACCTAAAATACCAGAATCGGCGTAATGAATATCTGAACAACTTTTTTAATGTCATTAACTGGCAAAAAGTTGAAGAAAATTTTCTAAAAGCCTTATAAAAACAAGAAAAGCCAGGCTCTGCCTGGCTTTTTTATTTTAAACTATCAAAAAAATAATGGGGATTAAAATTCCTATTGCCGTTAGCCATTTACCCCTGCCGGCAAGTCCATTTTTGCCCCGTAAAACAAACAAACCGCTGATAGCCAGAAACAACAATACTATGGCATATAAATCCGCAAAATATGTCCACCACTTTTTGGCATGATTCAAATGTAAATAATTAAATTCAAACAACAGCGGACGCTTTTCTACAATTTCCCACTCCCCGACTCCCTGTTCGGTATTCAATTTCAATGTTTTATTTTTAAAGAACAGGTGTAATTCTCCGGGGGAAGGCCGAAAATGGCTTTCAGGTTTTTCAGCAATATTCATGGTACTTAACACCTCAGAAATTAGCTTTTCAACAGGTTTTTCCTTTAAAGGAGTCGTTCTTACCGGAACCTGCCGAATTTTGTAATTGGGATTCCAATCCTGCACGTGATTAACCGCAATGCCGGAAACGGAGTAGATAATAGTCAGGCCCACGGCCAAATAACCCAAATCCCGATGTAAAATATTATTCCATTTACGCCAGTTAGTTTTCATCATCCCCACAAAATATTCCTTTCTTTTAAAACAGAAAAAGAGACCCGGTGAATCCGAATCTCTTTTTAAACCGAATGTATTTTCGCTTTTAGTTCAACTGAATTTTAGCCCCAAGACCTTTTAATCGGTAAATAGTTTTTCCTTTCGTAATTTTTGTTGAATCAAAGGGTTCGCCCTGTTCTTCGGCATGATGTTTCATCGCTTTTATTAACTGTTCTTTTGAGATTTCAAGTTTTTCAACAATGCCTTCAACCAATGCGGGTCGTCCTTTGGCTTCCAGTGGAAAAACAATCTCACCATCGTTCACTTTTACCCGAATAGACTGGAATTCTTTGTCACTGGCCAACTCCATCCAGCACCCTCTTTTTTTACAGACATCAACCACGCGGCCTTCTACCAATACCTTTTTACCGACAAAGGCATCGGGATTAGCAAGAATGGTAGAAATTAAAGTGGTGTCTTTTAATGTCAATTCTTTCCCAAACGATTTCCAGTCCTGTGCATTTAACAGTCCGATCAGAACCAGTAAAAAAACGGTAAGCCATTTTTTTCTCAACATTGCAATTCTCCTTAATTAAGTTTGTTTAATGGATTTATCAAAACACAAAAAAATTTCAATTGCTTCTTCTAAAACATCAGGCGACAAATGTAAACTGCAGTGATCAAACCGGCCAAATCAGCCAACAGGCCGGCAGGAATCGCATAACGGGTGTTTCGGACATTGATCGCTCCAAAATAGACGGCCACCACGTAAAAGGTTGTTTCTGTGCTGCCAAACATTGTGGAAGCCATAAAACCGTAAAGGGAATCCACACCATAGGTCTTCATGATTTCTGTCATCACACTAATGGAACCACTTCCTGAAAGAGGACGCATGAAAGCCATGGGTAATACTTCACCTGGAATTCCGATTTTACTGGTCACACTGCCTAAAATATTGGTTAAAAATTCAAGGGCGCCACAGGCACGGAACATGGCAATTGCCACCAACATTGCTACCAAATAGGGAATGATGGTCACCCCCACATTAAATCCCTCTTTTGCGCCCTCTACAAACTCCTCGTAAACTTTAACTTTTTTAAAATAGCCAAAGCCGATGAAGAAAAGCAGAATAACCGGAATGGCCAGGATCGATAACCAGTCGATAACGATTTTAAACATTTTGCTTGCCTCCCCGTTTTTTCTGGAAATACTGAATCAGCTTGACGGTGGTCAAGCCCACAATGGTAGCCATGGTAGCGGCAATAATCGATGGAATGACGATTTTCTGTGGATTGACCGAGCCCATGGAAGCGCGAATAGCAATGGCTGTGGCCGGTACCAGGGTAATGGCACTGGTATTAATCACCAGAAAGGTAATCATATCATCGGTCGCTTCGCCCTTTTTAGGGTTGAGTTTGTCCAGTTCTTCCATGGCTTTTAACCCCAGTGGCGTAGCAGCATTGCTGAGGCCTAACATATTGGCCGCAATATTCATAATCATGGCCCCAATCGCCGGATGATTCGAGGGAATGGTCGGAAACAAACGTTTGGTAATCGGACGAACCAACCTGGAAATAATATCAATCATACCCGCTTTTTCAGCAACGCGCATTACACCCAACCAGAGAGCCATTACCCCAATCAAACCGATGGCAATTTTTACCGAGGTATTGGCCGCTTCAATTGCAGCGGAAGTTACCTGACCCAATTTGGTCTCTTTATTGAGATTACGTTGTTCTGTCTTGACTTCGGCCTTTTGTGTTGCCGGACGATTCAGTTCGTGGTACACATCGTTTACACCGGCAATAAAGATGCTAAGGATGATCATCCAGGCCCAGATATGATTTAACATACTTCCTCCTCAACGTTGTGTTTAAACACTCACCAAAATTTTAGACATTTTTTGAATTCGTTCCAAGTAAAAATCCGTAATACCTAATTTTAAAAAGAAGATGGTTGACTTAATTTTAAAATAAATTCAACATTTTAATCATCATAATGAGTAAGGCAATAATCAGCACAGTTCGAATGACCTTCTCTCCTTTACGCACTGTGATATGCGCGCCCAGCCAGCCGCCTATTCCATTGCCTGCAGCCAAAATCAGTCCCCACAGCCAATTAACGTTGCCCGAAAAAATAAAAACCAATAAAGCAGGCAAGGTGTAAATGAGCACAATAAAAACTTTGTAAACATTAACACGTACCAAATCAAATTTGGCCAGATGAAACAAGGTAGCCATTAAGATAAACCCAACCCCCACCTGAATGAATCCACCATAAAAACCGACACCAAAAAGGGCTAAATAAAGCAGTGGCTTTTTGACCATTTTATTTTTTTGTTCTGTAGGACGCGGCAAAAACATGCTGATAATGACAAAAACAATGACCAAAGAAAGGATTCGTTTAAACCAGATGTCCTGGATGTTAACAGCTGCAATGGCCCCGATGATCGCTCCGGGTAACGTAAACAAGGCAAACTTGAAGCTGTTGCCAAATTCATTTTTTTTATTTTGTTGAAAGCCGGAAACAGCGAAGATGTTTTGAATGATGATGGCAATGCGGTTGGTGCCATTGGCAGTAGCGCCATCGAGTCCAAGCAGGATTAAGGCGGGCAATGTTAAAGAAGAGCCCCCCCCAGCCAGCACATTCATAAAACCGGCGATTAATCCGATAAAAAAAAGTGAAATAATTTGCAGCATTGGTTACCTCACAGATTTTGTGAAGTTTATTATTTTTTGAAATTTTTTCCAAATCATTTTTTGATATTCATGAATTAATAAGTTGATTGGATGATCCCAATAGCAGATTGCGGAATAATAGAGGCCTTTTTTCAAAGCTCGTTTGGACAGATGTGGCAATATGTTAGATTTATTAATGCATTATTGGGTCCACTGAATTTCAATAATTAATAAATTGATTCCTTGCAAGGGAGTGTAATCAGTAAATGAATCACAGTTAAAACACGTTATTTAGAATATTTTCAAATAATTGGAACAATTGATTCCTGCTATCATTTTAACTATATTAGAAAACAATTCGTTTTAGATACAGGAACAATCAAGAAATATGAAAATCATTGTTAAGAAAGAATTTGACGGCCAATCTTACATTGCTTATTGTGAGAATGTTCCTGGAATTTACGTGCAGGCGCCTAACCGTAGTATGCTGGATCAACGTTTGAAAAAGGCGCTGGTATTAATTAAACGATTTTGTGAAGAAAGAAATCAGCCTTTTCCTTCCGGGGTTGATAAACCGATATTTAACATTAGAATTAAATTTAACGTATTGCCCACCCATAAGCTGTTAGATCTTTTCAAAAGAGAAAAATACCATGTCGAATATGAGGATCATGAGTCGGTTGTCCTGATGAATTCATTCTTTCCTTTTAATTATGTTCATCTTCCTGTAACCGAATCTCTTTCTCCTATCATTGTCCGCAAATTATTTGGTACCAATAACGCCATTTACGTTGGAAAAAGTTACTTAAAGCTGCGTAAAACAGCGCCGTGAGGTTGGATAATAGTTAGATGGTGGAAGAGTTGAACGGGGATTTGAAGTTTAAGGGTGTAAG
>CAYNLJ010000047.1:0-10607 GCA_964398005.1 uncultured Caldithrix sp.
ATCTAAAGAACCAATTGACCTTTGAAGAAATGGTTGAACAGATCAAACGTAACACTCGCCGCTACGCTAAACGCCAGCTTACCTGGTTTCGCGCCGATGAAAGAATTAAATGGTTTTCGGTAGAAACGGTTAATGATTTTAAAAAGCTACAATTTGAAATTGTAAAAAATATTTCCGGTGATAATTTGAACGGTTGAAAAACCAATCCCCTTTCGGATGCCAACCCGATGGATTCTTATTTATCTGTATTAAAGATCAGGTAATCAAAATTAAATACCTGATAGAATAGCGGAACTATTTCTGGTAAGCTTTTTGCATTGTAATTACTTACAGTGTAATTTTATCTAAAAATAATACTGAAATCAGAATGAGAAGTTTGCGCACTAAAATCGCCTTAGGTTATCTGGCCATCATTTTAGTAAATGTATTAATGGTCATCTTTGTTATTTACCACGTCAAGCAGTTAAGCCAACCAATTAATCAAATTTTAGGCGAAAAGTACCACAATGTAAACGCAGCCGAAAATATGAAACAGGCCTTAGCGCAACAGGAGGCTGCTCAGTTTGCTATGATCGAAGAGGGATTTGATTCTACCTTTTATTATGGTTTTATTACTTACAGAAACGAATTTCTGAATGCTCATCAGCGGGCCATTGAAGGTGTGGCCTTATCTCAGGAGCCAGAGATTCTGGATAGTTTAATGCTGATCTTTAAAACTTACCTTCAGCATTCTGACAGTTTACAAGCCATGATTCAAAATAACTCCTCATATCGGCTTATAAAAATATATCATTATCAGACCATTCTGCCACTGGTCATGAAAATTGATTCATTGTGTACTTTATTAAAGGATGTTAACTTAGAAGCCATTGATCAGGCAAACTTAAGCGCTCAGAAAATTGCGGCCAGAACAACAAAGGTTATTATTATATTTTCTCTATTCTTAATTAGTCTCAGTGTAATGGCCAGTTTCTACTTTACAAAACGTATTTTTAAACCCATCCAACAGACAACGGAAACGGTAAAAAAAATCGGTGAAGGTAATTGGGACCAAAAACTTCAGCTAATTGCGGAAGACGAAATTGGTCAATTGGCAAGAGAATTTAACCGCATGACGGCCCGCCTAGCTGCATACGAAAAGATGAATATCGAGAAAATCATAATTGAGAAGAAAAAATCAGAGGCCATTATTAACAACATTCCATCAGCCATCATCGTCACTGATGCAAATGGTCGGATCAACCTGATGAATCAGCTTGCTCTGGAAATTTTCAACATTACAGATGATAGTTACCTAAACCAAAACATCTCCAATTACATTGACACCGATTTCCTCTCAACTTTTGTTAACATTGAAAATGGAAACAAAGAAGAAGCTCCTCCCCCACCTAAATTGATCGCTTTTCGAAATCAGGACAATGATGAAGAAGTTTATTACCAGCTTCACCCTTTAATTATTTACAACGATCAACACCAGCGCCAATCGATGATCTTCCTTTTACAGGATGTAACCAGTTTTAAAAAATTGGATCAGTTAAAATCTGATCTGATGGCAACGATTTCGCATGAATTAAAAACGCCACTTACCTCACTGAACATGGGGGTAGACATTCTTTTGAGAGAAGTAAAGGGCAAATTGAATAAAGAACAAAAAGCATTGCTGAGGGATGCCAAATCGGATATTAGACGATTAAAGGATTTTGTTGCTGAATTACTTGAATTTTCACGATTAGAATCCGGACATTATCAAATGAAGTGGCAAACGATCGACGTCCGTCAGTTGATCGACTATTCCTGTCAAACTTTTCAAAAAGCCATTGACCAGAAAGAGATTAACTTTCAAATTGATATTGCAGATGAGATAACCTCATTTACCGGTGATTTCCAGAATATGTCCCGTGTCCTTTCCAATATATTGCAAAATGCAATAGAACATGTTCCGCAAAAAGGGCAAATTTTGCTGAAAGTAAATCAAGAGAAGGAAAGAATTCTATTCACCATTCAGGATAATGGCCCAGGTATTCCCCTCGAAGCTCAGCCATTTATTTTCGAAAAATTCTCCAGAGTTGCTAAATTTGAAAACAGTAAAAGTGGTAATGTGGGATTGGGTCTGGCCATCGCCAGAGAAATCATCCAAAAACACAAAGGTAAATTGTGGCTTAAAAGCATGCCGGGAAAAGGCAGCACATTCTATATTGAGATTCCGTTAAATCAAACTCAGGAAAAACCAAATGACATCTGAAAGTAAAGAACGCGTTCTGATCGTTGATGATGAACCTAATATTCTTAAAACAATGAGTATCTGTCTGGAAGAAATTGGCTTGCATGTTACAACCTGTCAGGACCCGCAGCAAGCGTTCGAGTTAATTAACACTCAGTCTTTTGATCTGGCTTTTGTCGATTTAAAGATGCAACCAATTGACGGACTTAAGCTGCTCGAAGAAATCAGAAAGTTTTCACCCTCAACAACGGTGGTTATTATTACGGCTCATGGTTCAATCGAAAGCGCCGTACAGGCTATCAAAAAAGGTGCCTACCATTATCTGCAAAAACCATTTGACTACCTTGAATTGCAAATATTTACCCAAAAGGTTTTGGAATATCACAATCTGCAAAAAAAAGTAGAACATTATCGAACACAATTACGGCAATTATCGGGCACTGTCGATATCATAACGCAGAACAAAAAAATGCTTGAAAATATTCAATTAGCCAAACGGGTTGCACCATCTGACTTAACGGTATTAATTGAAGGCGAAAGTGGCACCGGAAAAGAATTATTTGCAGATCTGATTCATAAACACAGCGACCGTGCAGAAAAACCTCTGGTAAAGATTAATTGTGCCGCGCTTCCCGAAAATCTTTTGGAGAGTGAATTGTTTGGTCATGTTAAAGGTGCCTTTACCGGTGCGCTTAAAGATCGTAAAGGGCGCTTTGAAGTGGCCCATGGGGGAACTATTTTTCTTGATGAGATTGGTGAACTCTCCCCTGCTTTACAGGCCAAATTTCTACGCGTTCTGCAACAAAAAGAATTTGAACGACTTGGGGAAAGTATTACCCGTAAAGTAGATGTACGAATTATTGCTGCTACAAATAAAAATTTAGAGCAAGCCATGAACGAAGGCACTTTTCGCAAAGATTTGTACTATCGTTTAAATACCTTTCGTATTAAACTACCCCCACTCCGGGAACGTCCCGAAGACATTCTGCTGTTAACTGAATATTTTATTGAACAATTTGCTGAAGGGAGAAAAATTTCAATCTCCCCGGAAGCAGCAAAAGCCCTGCGCGTGTATCGCTGGACAGGTAATGTACGGGAATTGGAAAATGTAATTAAGCGAGCTTTGCTGTTGGCTAAAAACGATGTCATCGAATTAAATGACTTCCCTGAAGAAATACAATTTGCCCTGCAAAATCCCCAGCTTCCCCTTTCATTGGAAGAACTTGAAAAACAGCACATTAAAAAAGTGCTGCAAATCGCCAAAGACTTGAATGAAGCTGCTCAAATTTTAGGCATTGATCCGGCAACTTTGTGGCGTAAACGCAAAAGGTACGATTTGTAATATTTATTGCATTTTGCAATACTGGTAAAAACGACATTGAATATCCACTAAAATTTTGGGGAATTCCATTCTTCAACTCCGCCAGGATTGACCTAACACATTATCCCTTCTCTCTTTAGTTCAAGAATTAGGGGAACAGGGGTGAGTTGTTTTTAAAAAACTTCCTAATTCATCTCTTTAAATTTCATTTAGTTAAAAAAAGCCATTTTAAAATTTTTGGAGGACATTCAGTAATCGGTCCCAATTTTTTCTTGACTTTTATAGATATATTGTTACTTTGTATAGTACAACCATTCCCGAAAGGATTTGTAGCTTAAGCCGCTACTAAAAAATAGATGGGGTTTAAAAACGCTGGCATCATTGCCATGACTGAGAAAACGCAGTGAAAGATAAAAGTGTTTTTTTAGCCAAACTTTATTCTACTTCGGCCTGAGAACAAATGAATCCTTCTGTAATAAAACCTTCCCCTAAGTGGCCGATCCCCAAGATAAACGATTCGAAGATCTATTGCGGCAATTGCTGGAGGCGATCCGGATGAGGCATTACCCTATTCAGACCTAAGAAACCTCTGTTCACTGGATCAGGCTATTTATTTTTTTTCTCAACAACACACTGAAGAAAAGGGAACGTAAGAAGTGAAGCGGTTTTTGTCGCAACTGGCATTTAAGGGAAAAGTTGCCGCATTGCCCGAAAACGAGTCGCTTTGTGCCATTTTTGTTCTGGATGCATAAACTTTATTAAAGGAGGTTGTTACTTTGATTGTAAAATAAAATTCATGATAGAAATTTTGTCTCTTTGTAGAGCATGCGATTATGTAATTCACACAACGGGTTATGTTTAATAATTTTGAGGCGCCAGGAATGCTTCCTCTAATAAAACACAGGCCACTATCATTCGATTGGATTCACTTGATTCTCGATTCTATAAAAGATCAAATAATCACCAGATATCCGATGTTTGCCTTCCAAGTGACAAAGACATAAGGATCCTTCAAGCTACCTGGGGTAGGCTCGGATATTACTCAGAAGGAGGCGTATTATGAAACGGATTGAAAACATCCGAAAGGCGATTTACTACCTTTGTCTCATTTTTTTGCTTTTCTCTTTCCCGCACCTTAACGCCCAGAACGGCACCTGGATTGAACAGGTTTTACAGCCATCCATGAGTGGTCAATGGATGGCCGATAACGGCGAATGCTGCCTGGGTTTCACCAAGTCGACTTCACAGTACATTTATTTTTTCGACACCAAAAGTTCCCAATGGATTGAAGTGGATCTGGGCAGTTCCCAGACATTCCGGGATTTGGAAGCATCCGGACAAACCATAATGGCTTACACGGATGAGATGATCATCGCTTACAGTGCTGCGCTTTCCCAATGGGATACCCTATCTTACCAGGGAGCACTTTTGAATGCCGTGGGTCCTGGTGTTATGCGCAGTTATGGCTGCGGGGAGAAGTTGGCTTATTTTGTCACTGACCAGTATTTTTATGTCTTCGATTCAGAATTAGGCGCCTGGCAATCCTATCGTTATCTCTATCCGGCTGGAACCATCAGTGGTAATTTCTGGAGCGGGGATAATTACGCCGGCGTCATTTTGCATCAGAACCCGCCCAATTACCCGGTGAACATGGTTTACAGTCTACCGCAACACGCCTTCAATAAAAATTTGCAAGGCGGTTACTACCACGATCCCGACTGGGGAATGACCGGTGGTTTTGTGACCAATTGGGGAGACGGGCAGGGAAGCTACATCCTGACCGGATATTGCGCCCAAACCAACCAGTTTTCTCCGAAGCAACTGGTTCCGCCATTCGGCACCTATGAAGGGGGAAAGTGTTTATTCCCGGAGAACTTCACCAGCAAAACCACCGCCTTGTTTCACTATATGGAAAACCAGAGCAAAGTGCATATACTTGCCTACGACACCTGGCAGGGGCACTGGTTCGAAGCCATCCATTATTTTGATGCTGCCTCCATCACCGGTCTGGGTTGGTGGCACTACGGCGGGCGGGTTGCCGCTACCAGCCAATATAATAATACCACCGTTGAAAACACCTATCTGTTTTTTGATGGCGCCACCGGGAATTTTGCCACTCTCACCCCGGGAATATATTACCGCGGGTCAATCTCCGGTACCCCAAACGGAACCGGCAACTTTATCTTCGCTTACGATACAACCCACATTTGGTTCTACAATCCCGCTAATCAGAATTCCCATTTTGCAAACATGGCCGGCCAATACCCCACCGGCTTTTACGTGGGAGACAATTTCGCCACACAGGGCAGTTATCCATCACAGGGTTCCCCGGCCAGGATGGCGATTTTCAACGCCGACACCGATAACCTGACCATCATCAACACTGGCATCAGCAACGGAATTACCGTGGAGGGTTCGCCCTTTCTCTGTGGATTTACTGCCGGAGCCACCCGGGAAGAGGTTTACTTCTACTCTGGTATTGTGGACGCCTACCAGACAGTGCTATTTCCTTCCGGGTCGTTTCCATTTTTAAATATTGGGAACCATCTGGCGCTGGCTTCATCGTCTTCTCAATCAACTTTATATGATGGCACATCCGATGCGCTCTATCCGTTGTCATATCATCCCTCTACAACCCTGATAGAAGATGACATTGCCGTCTTTCAGAAAAGCAACAACGCTGTTGATGTCTATTCACGCTTTTTGCAGCAGGTTAGCGAATTTACCATCGCTGAACAGATAAACGGTTTGCAAGCCCGGGGCGCTCTGGCTCTGATTGTCGCTCCCGGATTTAGCAAATATTATGCTTACAACGGATTTTACAACAACCTGGTGCCCCTTCAACCGGACGGTCAATGGCAAACTTCACTGGTTGGCGAGGGAGTGGCGATGGTAATCCGTGTAGACCGAATTTACGCCTTCGATCCCCAGGCGCCAACGGCCATCGAACCGAATGGTAATCCTGCGGTTCCTGGCACTTCCCGGCTGGAGCGAAACTATCCTAACCCCTTCAACCCGACTACCACGATCGCTTTTACGCTTCCGCACACATCACGCATCACGCTTTACGTATATGATATCCTGGGTAGGAAGGTAAAAGCGTTGGTAGATGAACGTAAACCCGCCGGCCGCTACACCGTGCAGTGGAACGGCACCAACGACACAGGGCAGCCGGTTGCCAGTGGGGTGTATCTGTATCAACTGAAGAGTTCCTCTCTTGGATGGGGGAAGAGGGAGGATGTCCAAATCCACAAAATGCTATTGATTAAATAACTGAAAGGAATTCATAATGAAACAGCTATCTTTGCACTGTTTATTTACCGTTTTACTATTTTCAATTGCTGGTTTTAGCCAGACCAACATTCCGCCGGGCAATGTTTCCGGTACCTGGACTGCAGCCGGGTCACCCTACCTGGTACAGGGACACATTACCCTGCCTGTCGCTTCCAGCCTGATTATTGAACCGGGGGTGCAGGTTTTGTTTCAGGGATTGTATTCATTTAATGTTCATGGAAATCTGACTGCCAATGGAACCGCTACCGACAGTATTTATTTTACCGCCGCCGATACCGCCAACCGCTGGAATGGTTTTTTATTTTATAACACATCAACCTCTCTATCTTATTGCAACATAAGTTATACCACCGACGGTTTTGGCGCGCTCTACTTCAACAATTCCACGGCAACGCTTTCTCACTGTGCCGTCACCGACAACCGGGCCTCCGGCTCAGCAGGTTTGGACATTGAATTCGGCAGCCGGGTGAACGTATCCCATAGTTCCATTTTACGTAACAGCGCTACGGGTTATGGTGGAGGGATTGGATTGTGGGATAATAGTTTTCTAAGCATTACAGACTCCGATATAAGTTTTAATCAGGTTCATGTTGGTTCCGGGTCAGATGGTGGAGGAATCTGGTCCGGAAGTTCAGACAGCTTGCTGATAAATAACTGTGTATTTAACAACAATATAGCCGGAAGAATAGGAGGTCCTACTTATTTTGACAATGGCGGGGCGATTGGTGTCGATTATGGTAACGGATTCGTCAGCATAACTAACTGCATCTTTAATGATAATACAGCTGTCAATTATGGGGGGGCGCTTTATCTGGAAAATTGCCAGCCGGTTTTATATGGAAATAATTTTAGTGGTAATACATGCTTAAATCACGGCGCCGCCGTGTATCTGAAAAATTGCCAGGCGGACATATCCTATTGTATTTTTCAAAAAAGCTCAGACCTGCTTAGTGGCACTCTTGACGGCGCTGTTGCCCTGGGTGACAGCAGCTCTGCCACCATTGATCATTGCAATTTTTACGATAATACCTACGGCAGCATTTTGAGTTCGAGTTTATTAATTACATCGACTGGCGTAGCAGATGTAACAAACTGTATATTCTCCGAACAGTCAAATGGTTGGTTTATAGATTTTGCTCCCGGAAGCATAGCCCAAATTGAACACAATAATTTTTATAATGCATTAGGAAATTTTTATGGCTCTGTTCCCTCCGGTCTGGGCACCATCTCCGGCGTGAATGCCAACGGCACACCCTGTGATACCTTTTACAACATCTACCAGGATCCGCTGTATGTTAACCCGGCCAACGGAGACTTTCACCTCCAGGCGGGTTCCCCCTGCATCGATGCAGGTGATCCCAATTCTCCCCCGGACCCGGACGGCACGACGGCGGATATCGGGGTGTTCTATTATCTACAACTCTTCCCGGTGGTTGCCGTCAGCGATACGTTACTGGATTTTAGGATTGTAGTTCTTGAACAGCAGAACGATCTGCCGCTGACAATTCGCAATGCCGGCACTGCTCCGCTCCGGTTGCAAAGTATCATCAACCAGCAGCCAGTGTTTACTCACAACTGGACTCCGGTAGATAGCCTTGTTATGCCCGGCGATAGTCTGACCATCACTGTCAGCTTCGCCCCAACCGACACAATAGCATACCACGACACCCTGCATATCGAAACCAGCGATCATTCGCTTGACATCATGCTTAGCGGTCGGGGGCAGCCAGTGGTAGGAATCGATGGCGGAGTGCAGCTGCCGACAAAGTATGCGCTCTATGCGGCTTATCCCAATCCGTTCAACTCAAGTGCCACCATCACCTTCGACCTCCCTCACGCTTCCCACGTCACGCTATTGGTTTATGATGCACTGGGCCGGAAAGTGACAACCCTGGTGGAAGGGCGCAAGTCTGTCGGCCGTTACACCGTGCAGTGGGACGGCACTAACAACGCCGGGCAGCCAGTGGCCAGCGGGGTGTATCTGTATCGGTTGATAGCGGGAGATCCTTCGACAAGCTTAGGACAGGGATTTTTGCAAAGCCGTAAGATGCTTCTCATCCGTTAGCCAAAGGGACTGGTGGTTTGTTCCCCCTTTTTGAAAAGGGGAAAAGCAGAAGGCTAAAGAAGCCTGTTTAAATTATTCATTTGTCACAATATAGTGGATAGTTAGAGAGAAGTGAAAGAACAATCATTTTGGTTTGAAGAAAAAACTGACTCCCACAGCCGTAGGGATAAAGTAACGACGTCGGCCAGGCGGTAGCGAGGAGGGCATATCTATATATGGTGAAAAAGGAAAATATAATGCAGTACCTAAAATGCTGCTGTTGCGTTAATTATTGAAGGCAAGTATTTAAACTTTTAAAATTCAACAAGGCAGGAGGAACATACCATGAAAAAATACGGATGGTCTGTTGTACTGTCAATACTGTTGCTGGCTTTTTCTTCACAGGCACAGGACACCCTGTGGACAGGAACTTATGGTGGAACCGGCGACGACTGGTGCCACTCGCTGATCGAGGCTTCCTCGGGTGGGTTCCTGATTGCCGGCGAGACCGAATCTTTTGGTATGGGCGTAGCTGATATCTATCTCGTCAGAACGGATGAGCGTGGCGATACCCTATGGACAAAAACTTACGGTGGAACGAACTGGGATTGGGGTTACTCGGTAATTGAGGTTGCTTCGGGCGGGTTCCTGATTGCCGGCGCGACAAGTTCTTTTGGTAAGGGTTTATCTGATGTCTATCTCGTCAGAACAAATGACAGTGGCGATACCCTTTGGACAAAAACCTACGGTGGAGCTGATTGGGATTATGGCTATTCGGTGATAGAAATCTCAACAGGTGGGTTCTTGATTGCCGGCGAGACAAAATCTTTTGGTTCGGGCTTATCTGATCTCTATCTTATCAAAACCAATGCCAGTGGCGATATCCTGTGGACAAAAACCTACGGTGGAGCCGCCTCGGATGTGGGGTTCTCGGTAATCAATCTTTCAACGGGTGGGTTCCTGATTGCCGGTGCAACCAGGTCTTTTGGCATGGGTTCTTCTGATGTCTATCTCGTCAGAACAGATGCCAGTGGCGATACCCTTTGGACAAGAACTTATGGTGGAACCGGTGCAGATGAGGGATACTCGGTAATCGAGGTATCCTCGGGCGGGTTCCTGATTGCAGGCGAAAAATGGTCTTTGGGAACCAGCTCTGATGTCTATCTCATCAGGACGGATGCTGGTGGTGATACCCTGTGGACAAAAACCTATGGTGGAATCTACGGAGATTACGGTTACTCGGTGATCGAGGCTTCATCGGCAGGCTTTCTGATAGCCGGCAAAACGGAGTCTTTTGGTAAAGGCTATTATGATGTTTATCTTATCAGAACGGATGCCGGTGGAAATACTGTTTGGACAAGAACCTATGGTGGTGCGGATGATGAGTCAGGCAAAGCGGTGATCGAGGTATCATCGGGTGAGTTCATGATTGCAGGTGAAACAGAGTCCTTTGGTATGGGGTTATCCGATGTCTATCTTCTTTATCTGGCTCCCTGGGTCGGAATAGAGGAACCACAAGAGATGAGTATACCCAAAATCTTTTCTCTACATCAGAACTATCCCAATCCCTTCAACCCCAGCACCACCATCACCTTCGACTTGCCCCGCACTTCCCAAGTCACGCTGCAGATTTATGATCTGCTGGGCCGCAAGGTAAAAATGTTGGTAGATGAACGTAAACCTGAAGGCCGCTACACCGTGCAATGGGACGGCACCAACGACGCCGG
>CAYNLJ010000048.1:0-10530 GCA_964398005.1 uncultured Caldithrix sp.
AAGGTACGGTGCCCGGTAGGAAATATCTTAATCCTCCAAATCCTCACCATTTTCCTTTTTACTCATTTCACTGATTTGCTGGCGGAAACGCTGTGTTTGTCGTGCAAAATCGACCAGGCGCTGACGCACTTTCTCAAAAATTGAATTTTGGGTGTAGGAACCGTCTTTGTGTCTCAGGCCGCATTTTTGACCGGTTAAAATGTACAAACCATCTTCAATATTATCCACTGCCCAGATATGAAATTTTCCCTCCTTTACGGCTTGTACGATTTCTTCTTTTAATAGCAGATTCTTAACATTTGCCTGTGGAATGATGACACCCTGTTCACCGGTCAATCCACGAGATTGACAGACTTTAAAGAAGCCTTCTATTTTTTCATTAACGCCACCAATGGCCTGTACTTCTCCTTTTTGATTAACCGACCCGGTTACAGCAATGCCCTGATTGATGGGAACTCCGGAAAGTGAACTGATCAAAGCGTACAGTTCAGCCGAAGAGGCACTGTCACCATCAATACCGGAATAGCTTTGTTCAAAGGTGATGGAAGCAGAGAAGGAAAGAGGCATATCTTTGCCAAATTTTTCGTAAAAGAAACCGGCTAAAATTAAAACGCCTTTGTCATGAATTTTGCCGCTTAGTTTTGCTTCCCGTTCAATATTAATAATGCCACGCGAACCAATGTAAGTATTAATGGTAATGCGATTGGGGCGCCCGAACATGTGATCGCCTAAATCGTAAACGGCCAGTCCGTTGATTTGACCAACCTTGTAGCCAGTGACATCAATGTTGATGGTATGTTCGCGAATGGCTTCATGAATCTTCTCTTCAATGAGATTGTGACGGTAAATCAAATTCTCAATGGCCTGTTCAACATCTTTTCTGGAAACCAGTTTATGGCGCTTTTGGGCGGCCCAGAATGAAGATTCACGAATAATTTTAACCAACTCGGCAAAGCGGATGGATAGTCTTTTTTTGTGATCAGCTAACCGGTAGGCATATTCGATGATAGCTTCCACCCCACTACGGTCAAAATGTAGTAATTGTTCTTCACGAACCACCCGACTGATGAATTGCACATATTGTTTTACTGTGGTTGGCGTTTCTTTAACTTCAACATCAAAATCGGCCCGCACTTTAAATATTTTGCCAAACTCCTCATCAAAGTTGTGCAGCAGACGGTAAAGATAAGCCTGGCCGATTAGAATCACTTTAACATGAATCGGAATAGGACTGGGTCGCAGGGCAGTGGTTGTAGCCAGGCCAATCAATTCCGAAAAATCTTCGATGCGTAGTTCACCTGAACGTAAGGTGCGTTTCAGAGATTCGTAAGCAAAGGGATGTTTCAGCAGCTGATCAGCATCCAAAATTAAATAGCCCCCATTGGCATTAAGCAGTGAACCCGCCTTAATCATGGTGTAATCGGTGTACACAAACCCCTGATAAGCCTTCTTCTCAATACGACCAAATAAATTGGTGTAGGTGGGGTTTGTTTCAAAAATGACCGGTGCCCCATCATGCTTTTTATTATCAACTACAATGTTAACCTGGTACTTGTCGATTTGGGGGCCTTTGAGTGCTGGTGAAGAAGCATCGGCTTCCCCTTTTCCTAAAAAGTTACTAACGTCTTTAATGATGTCTTCGGCTGCCTGATTCAAATAATTTTTGATTTCAGGGAAATCAGCATATTTTTCGAGCAAATGAGCAAAATGGTTGGTTACCACGTAATGGGCTGTTTTTTGTGTCAATTCGTCTAATTTGTCATGCATTTCCCGGTCTAAAATATTGATGTCCTTTACAACTTCCTGAATGCGTTTCTGGATATAGGCCAGATTGTTGTTTATGCGATCTCTTTCTTCCTGAGGGAGTAAGGGAAATTCTTCCTGACTGATTGGTTTCCCGTTTTTGGTAGGAATGGTTAAAAACCCCATATTGGAAGGCTGAATCTGAATATCCAGAGAATGTGCTTCAACTTCAAGGGTTTGCAATAATTCCTGTTTCTGCTTCTGGTACTTTTCAACCACCTTACCACGTTCATCGTCATACTGTTTAGATTCAAGGGTTTTTAGCAGGTCCATGCGTAGAGTGCGAATTAATTTTGCAAAACGAGATTTGAACTTGCGGCCTTCACCTGGTGGCAGAAGAATAGCTACCGGTTCATCCGGAACCTCAAAATTGTAAACGAAAATGCAATCTTTAGGTGGACGTCCCTGCTTGGCAAAACGCTTTACCAGATCCATGACAATGGTGGTGCGCCCACTGCCATAGCGTCCGGAAACAAATAGGTTGTAACCACTTTTGTCCATCTGTAAGGCAAAATTGATGGACGAAACAGCGCGCTCCTGGCCGATTACGGTGTCCAGTGGTTCAATCTCTTCTGTAGATTTAAATTTTAATTTTTCAAGATTTACTGCTTTCCTTAATTGATCTGGAGTAAGTAGACATTTTTTTAACATAGATGTTCTCCATTCTTTGGCTGGTTAAAATAAAATACTAAACAACAACAAATCCGTGCAAACAAATTTTGCATTAAAGTTTAAATTTTTACAAATTTAAACTTTGGGAGTGAATGGGGCCCGGTGGCTCCCCCGGCCTTCAAAGCCGCGTGTGTCCCGCTTGAGGGACAGGTGGGTTCGACTCCCACACACTCCCGCTATTTTCCTGCCTTTTTTTGTTGATCCCACTTAAGAAATCGCTTTTCCTTTCGATTAAAATAATAAAGGGAATTTGAAAGGAGAAAATCATGACTTCCAAAGCCCGTTGGATGTATTTAAAACTGCGTTATGTGGAAATCCCGAAAATTCGTCTTAAAGCACAGTTCTTAAGAGTAAAAAAATTATTTGCTGGGCAAAAACAAGTGGTTGAATTACCTGGTTTGAATAAAGGTTTTTCTGCCTGAAACAAAACTTTTTAAGCCTTCTTAATATTTCCTGCTGTCTCAATAAAGGGGAAACCCCGAGTAATATTTCTTACTCACTCCTTAAAAATTTTTAACAGCATTTTAAATTTGGCATAGAATAAATTTAAAATTCGTTGATTCCTGAAGAAACGCTCGGATTAATAGTTTAAATTAGAAAAATTTGTAAAATGTAAACTATTTTTAAACTTGAATAAAGAATGGATGATTGCCCAAATATTTAACCGACCATTAAATTTTAAAAGATTGTCAAAATCAAATAAAAAAATATTGACTTCAATAATTGAATATTATTATATTTAGAATCTCAAATGAAATGGGGAGGTTGCGGAGCGGTCAAACGCAGCAGACTGTAAATCTGCCGGCCGAGTGCCTTCGGAGGTTCGAATCCTTCCCTCCCCACATCAATTTAGCCCGGTCTTCCGGGCTTATTTATTTTAAAATGCTCGCACTTTTTTTTAGTCATTTCTCTGCCTAATCCACCGGGAATGAAAAATATTTTAGCTCTGTTTTTTTTAATTCTGCTGATCGGCTTGATTTTTTTCTATGGCTGGTGTGTAGAAAATGCAAAATATTTGAAAAAATCAACGGACTTTTTAAATTCGAAGAAATAACTATTGATTTTATTCGTTTTAGAATGTAAATTTGAGACTTGATTTTTGAGGGGCGGTAGCTCAGTTGGTTAGAGCGCTACGTTGACATCGTAGAGGTCGGGAGTTCAAGTCCCCCCCGTCCCACAATGAACCACGGGCAGACCCGTGGTTTCTTTTATCTGAAAATTAGAAAGAGGCGATAGATTGAGTTCAATTACTATTACATTCCCTGATGGCAGTCAAAAGGAATTTGCGGCAGGCATTACGCCTTTGGAAATAGCCAAAGAAATTAGCAACAGTCTGGCAAAAAGGGCGATTGCTGCAAAGATTAATGACCGGGTTATCGGTTTAAATGAACCGTTGACAGAGTCGGGGAAGATAGAAATTTTAACATTCAATGACAAGGAAGGTCGGGATGTCTTCTGGCATTCATCGGCTCATTTAATGGCCCAGGCCATTAAAAGATTGTTTCCCGAAGCTCAGTTAGGTATCGGGCCACCCATTGAAGATGGCTTTTATTACGATATCGATCTGGATCGCCCGATTACACCGGAAGATTTTCCGCTTATCGAACAGGAAATGGCCAGGATTGTCGATGAAGACCTGCCTACGGTGCGGAAAGAAATGTCGGCCAAAGAAGCCATTGACTTTTTTAAGAAAATCAATGAAAATTTAAAGGTTGAATTGATTCAGGAAATCGATTCTCGCGACGAACAAATAACGGCTTACAGTCAGGGCGAGTTTACCGACTTGTGCCGTGGGCCGCATGTGCCTTCGACTAAATATTTAGGCAAGAATTTTAAGTTGCTTTCGGTAGCGGGCGCTTACTGGCACGGTGACGAAAATAATAAAATGTTGCAGCGTATTTACGCTACCAATTATCCTGATAAAAAGATGCTGAAGGCGCATTTAAAGCGCATTGAAGAAGCTAAAAAACGCGATCATCGTAAACTTGGGCGTGAACTGGACCTGTTCTCTATTCAGGATGAGATTGGCAGCGGTTTGATTTTGTGGCATCCCAAAGGCGCTTTAATGCGGCACATTATTGAAACTTATCTTAAAGAAGAACTGTTGCAAAACGGCTATCAATTGGTTTCTACGCCTCATATTGCCAAGGAACATCTGTGGGAAATTAGCGGGCACACCAATTTTTATCGCGAAAACATGTACAGCCCGATGGAGGTGGATGAGGTTGAGTATCAGCTGAAGCCGATGAATTGCCCGTTTCACATGATGATTTACAAGTCCAGGATACGCAGTTACAGGGATTTACCCTTACGCTTTGCAGAATTGGGGACCGTTTACCGTTATGAACGTTCCGGTGTTTTACATGGCTTGATGCGTGTTCGTGGTTTTACACAGGACGATGCTCATATCTATTGCCATCCTGATCAGTTGCAGGAAGAAATTATTCGAGTGCTGGATTTAAATTCCAAAGTGTTAAGTAAATTTGGTTTTAACGAATATGAAGTTTATCTTTCTACACGCCCTGAAAAATTTGTGGGTGATGTGGAAAGCTGGGATCATGCGACCGAAGCATTGAAAAACGCGCTAGAATCCAAGCAAATTGCTTACGAAATTGATCCTGGTGAAGGTGTTTTTTATGGTCCTAAAATCGATATTAAAATTAAGGATGTATTAGGTCGACGCTGGCAGTGTTCTACCATTCAGGTCGATTTTAATTTACCCGAACGTTTTGATCTTACTTTTGTGGATTCTGATGGACAATCATATCGGCCGATTACCATTCATCGTGCCCTGTTGGGTTCGTTAGAGCGCTTTTTTGGCATTCTGATCGAACACTACGCGGGCTTTTTCCCGTTGTGGTTGGCTCCGGTTCAGGTTACGGTGCTGCCCATTGCCGATCGGCACTTTGAATATGCCGATCAAATTGCCATGCAGTTGAAAGCCAAAGGCGTCCGTGTGGAAGTTGATAAACGTAATGAAAAAGTCGGTTTTAAAATTCGCGAAGCCGAAGTTCAGAAAATACCCTACATGTTAATCTTGGGCGATAAAGAGGTTGAACAAAATCAGCTTTCGGTGCGTCACAAGGGTGAGGGTGATTTAGGCACCATGGCATATCAGGATTTTGAAGATAGAGTTTTACAAGAATTAAATCAGTAGAAAAAACGAGGAGGGGAGAGCCCATCGCTCATTCGTCACAAAAAAATCGCGTTAACGAAGCCATTACAGCCAAAGAAGTCAGGCTGATTGATGAAGAAGGGAAACAGGTAGGTATCGTTTCTCTGGACAAGGCTTTAGATTTGGCTCATGAAAGAGGATTAGATTTGGTTGAAATTGCACCAAATGCCAATCCTCCTGTTTGTAAAATTTTGGATTACGGTAAATTTGTTTACGAACAGAGTAAGAAAGAAAAACTAAGTAAAAAGAAACAGCACACGGTAGTTGTAAAAGAAATTCGCATGCGTCCGAAGACGGAAGACCATGATTTGCAGTACAAGTTAAAGCATGCACGTGAGTTCTTGATGAGCAAAAACAAGGTAAAATTTACGGTTCATTTTCGAGGACGCGAACTGGCTCATAAGGAATTTGGCGAACAATTGCTTGAAAAGATTGAAAATGAACTCAGCGACATCGCCAAAGTTGAAGGGAAAAAACAGTTCGAAGGTCGAAACATGTCCATGGTAATGACATTAAAGTAGAAAGGGGATAAAAAATGCCTAAAATGAAATCAAATCGCGGAGCCGCAAAAAGATTTCGGGTGACCGCCAGTGGAAAGCTTAAAAGGCATCATGCATATCACAGTCATATCTTATCCAAAAAAAGCGCCAAGCGTAAACGTAATTTGCGTAAAGAAGCGTTGATTACTGATGCTGATGCAAAACGTGTTAAGAGAATGATTCTGGCTTAGTGCAAAGAAAAAGAAAGTAGGAGATAAAAATGCCACGCGCAAAAAATAATGTTGCTGCTCGTCAGCGCAGAAAAAAGATTTTAAAAGCTGCCAAAGGCTACCGTTTGGGTAAAAGCCGCCTTTACAAAACAGCCAAAGATCAGGTGGAAAAAAGTTGGCAGTACGCTTATCGTGATCGCAGAGCTAAAAAACGTGCTTTTCGTCAGCTCTGGATTACACGTATTAATGCTGCCTGCCGTTTAAATGGGGTATCTTATTCGGTATTCATGAATGCCCTTAAAAAAGCCAATATTGAATTAGACCGAAAAGTATTGGCCGACCTGGCAGTGCACGATCCACAGGGATTTACTGAATTGGTAAAACAAGTTACTGCCTGATTCATAATGATCAATTATTGAACTGATTTAAAAGGGAGGTCTGTTTCAAGCCTTCCTTTTTTTATTCATCAAAGTGCGGACAGAAATATGAACGAGATTATTGAAAAAATTCGATCCCAGTTTTCTGAAGCCATAAAAAATGTGAAAACTGAGGCTGATTTAGAACCCATTCGGATTAAGTTTCTTGGGCGCAAGGGGTTAGTTTCTACTTCTTTTGATCGTATTGCCGAACTGCCTAAGGAACAGCGTCCTCTGTTTGGTAAGGCGCTGAATGAACTAAAGAAAGAACTGGAAAATACCTATCAGGAACTCAGGGCAAACTTTAAAAAACAGCAAGCTGCTAAAACTGGTCTGGACTTAACTTTACCCGGTCGTAAACCTTTTGCCGGGAGAAAACATCCTCTGCTTAAGGTAGCCGATGAAATCAAACAGATCTTTACCAGCCTTGGTTTTACGATTGAAGACGGTCCGGAAGTGGAATCTGATTTTTACAACTTTGAAGCTTTGAATATTCCCAAAACACATCCGGCGCGTGACATGCAGGACACGTTGTACATTACCGATGAAATCTTACTAAGAACGCATACTTCGCCCGTGCAGATTCGTGTCATGCAGCGCCAAAAGCCACCCATTCAGATGATTGCTCCCGGCCGTGTTTACCGGCGCGATACGCCCGATGCCAGTCATTCGCCTTTTTTTCATCAGGTAGAAGGACTGGTGGTGGATGAAGGGATAACCTTTGCCGATTTAAAAGGCGTTATTCAGGCTTTTGCCCATCGCATGTTTGGCCCGGATATTAAGGTTCGTTTCCGTCCCAGTTTTTTTCCATTCACGGAACCCAGTGCTGAGTACGATTTTACCTGTGTATTTTGTCAGGGCCAGGGTTGCCGGGTCTGTAAAAATACCGGCTGGATGGAAATTTCAGGAGCCGGCATGGTACATCCCAATGTGTTTAAGGCCGCTGGTGTCGATCCTGAAAAGTACACCGGTTACGCCTTTGGCATGGGGATTGACCGCATTGCGATGATTAAATACGCGATCGATGATATTCGCATCTTTTTCGAAAATGATGTCCGATTTTTAAACCAATTTTAAGAGATGAACCATGAAAGTTACCTATCGCTGGTTAAAAGAGTTTGTAGATTTTAAAGAATCACCGGAAGAAATTGCCAATTTGCTGACCGAAGCCGGTCTGGAGGTTGAAGAAATTATTCCGCTGGTCCAGCCCTTTGAGGGGGTCGTGGTTGGCAAAGTACTCGAAGTCGAAAAACATCCTAATGCCGATAAGCTTTCGGTTTGTAAAGTGCAGACAGACCAGGACACTTACCAGGTTATTTGCGGAGCACCCAATGTAGCTGCCGGGCAATTAGTTCCCTTTGCAAAAGTAGGTGCCCAGCTGCCCAATGGCATGAAAATCAAAAAAGCCAAAATTCGCGGAGTGGAATCCTTTGGAATGATTTGCTCCAAAGAAGAATTGGGTTTAGAACACCATTCCGATGGCATTTGGGCCTTTGATCATGAACTGCCCTTGGGGGAAGATGTTTATTCCATTTTAAAAGATGAACAAGACTGGATTATTGATATTGCCATTACACCTAACCGTGGCGATTGTTTAAGTGTTTACGGCATTGCCCGTGAAGTAGCTGCCTTAACCGGCAATCCGCTGAAAGAGATTGCCATTGAGTTAAAAGAACAGTTAACTGAAAAAACAGAAGACATCATTAGAATTAATATTCATGATATTGAAGGTTGTCCCCGCTATGCAGGACGTGTAATCCGTAATGTAAAAATTGGGCCAAGTCCGGAATGGATGCAGAAAAAGTTAGAAGCGGTTGGTTTCCGGCCCATTAACAACATTGTTGATATTACTAATTACGTGTTGGCTGAACTTGGACATCCCCTGCATGCCTTTGATCTGAAGCAGATCAAAGGGCAGGAAATTAACGTGCGGGCCAGCAAAGCAGGCGATTTGTTTGTAACGCTGGACGACAAAGAACGTAAGTTGCCTGAAAATACGGTAATGATTTGTGATGCCGAACGTCCGGTGGCCATTGGTGGCATCATGGGAGGACAAAACTCAGAGGTAAGCGATCAGACGACCGACATTTTGCTGGAAAGCGCTTATTTTAAGCCGGAACGTATTGCTATGTCGTCCAAAAAATTAGGACTCAGTACCGATGCTTCCCAGCGCTTTGAACGTGGAGCTGATCCTGAGAATGTGATCCGTGCTATTAACTATGCGGCGGCTTTAATGGAACAGCTGGCTGAAGGTCAGGTGGCTAAAGGTATTGTTGATGTTTATCCAAAGCCGGTTCAAAAGCGACAGATTCCGCTGAATGTTCAAAAAATTAACAAAATTTTAGGCACTGATTTTGATGTAAAAACCATTTGCCAAAAGTTGGAATCCATTCAACTCAAAGTTGAAGACGGGAAAGTAATTGTACCAACCTTTCGGCATGATCTCTCCCTGGTGGAAGATTTAGCTGAAGAGGTTGCCCGACTGGTTAATTATTCCAACCTGCCGGCTAAAAAATACACGACTACTTTTTATGAAATGCCTGTTTCAGAGCTGGAAAATCGTCTGCAATTTTTCCGAAACGAAATGCTCTCTTTAGGTCTGCAGGAAATTTTTACTCAAAGCATGGTGCGGCGCAATGAGGCCGAATTGTTTACCGAAGCCGAACCATTAGCCATCAAGAACCCGGTCAGTGACGATATGGCCGTCATGCGTCCATCGTTATTTACGGGTATGTTGAAATCCGTCAGTCACAATTTGAACCGCAACAATAAAGATCTGCACTTTTTTGAAATTGGTCGAATTTTTGGTGCTTTTGATGGAAAAAGCCTTCCGGATCAACCTTATGCTTTGGCAGTGGTTATTACCGGAAATCGCCAGCTTCCGGGCTGGAATGTACCGGAACAAGCGGTTGATTTTTATGATATTAAAGGCTATTTGGAAGCTTTTTTGGAAAAATTATTTCTTGACAACTACCAAATTATTTTATATGATAAGGCAGGTTACATGGAAAAAGGTCAGACCGTTGCGCTCAAGATTGAGGATGACCTGATTGGTGTTTGTGGTAAGTTTACCGAAGAGGTTTGCCAGACCTTTGAAATTGAAAAAGAAGTTTTCGGGTTTGAATTAAATCTTGATCTGTTGCAAAAGCATCTGGTCTTTGATAGAAAATTTCAGCCAATTCCAAAATTTCCTTATTCTGAACGCGATGTAGCGTTTTTGGTGGATGAACAAATTTTGGCGGCTGATGTAGTAGCATTTGTACAAAAAAATGGAGGTTCCCTGTTAAAATTTGTTGAAATCTTTGACGTTTACCAGGGCCCTAATATTCCCCAGGGGAAGCGCAGCCTTGGCCTACGTTTAAGATATCAATCAGCTGACAGAACATTGAGTGACAAGGAAGTAGATCAGTACTTCCAACAAATAATCAATAAAACCATTAAACATTTTTCGGCAAGCTTGCGGAACTAGTAAATGAATTTGCAACATTTCGAAAAGCTAAAACGATATGTTAAAGAGTTAATCGAACAGCATCGGGAATTACGATTCAGAAATTATCAACTGGAACAGGAACTGTCAGAATTAAAGGAACGATTAAAAGTTGTCGAAAACTCAACTCAGGAAATTAACTTAGAAGAAATTGAAAAACTGAAAGAAGAAAATCAAAATCTAAGAGCTGAGCGTGATGCCTTAAAAGAACGCTTAAAACGGCTGATCGCTGAGCTGGAACAAATTGACATCATGTAATGAATGGTGT
>CAYNLJ010000049.1:0-10511 GCA_964398005.1 uncultured Caldithrix sp.
GTTCAGGGCAGGGAAACCTAATTGTAAGAATCTCTGCCAGGTTAGGCAGATTCCTTTTTACTCTTACACCCTTAACTCTTATACTCTTATACTCTTATACCCTTAACTTTTATCCATGCTTACCGGGCTTCCTTTTAAAAATCTTCCCCGGCTCGTCTTATTCTACGGTTACGCTTTTGGCCAAATTGCGTGGTTGATCCACATCGCAGCCTCGTAACACCGCAATGTGATAGGCCAGCAATTGCAGGGGAATTACGCTGAGCAAGGGTGTTAAAGCCTGGCATGTTTGAGGGATGTAAATTACATGATCCGCATGTTTTTTGATTTGCTGGTCGCCTTCATTCGCCACACAAATGACACGTCCTTTGCGGGCTTTTACTTCCTGGATATTGCTGATCACTTTGTCGTAAATGGCATCCTGAGTCGCAATGAACACCACCGGCATGTTTTCGTCAATCAGTGCAATGGGGCCGTGTTTCATTTCGGCTGCCGGATAACCTTCGGCATGAATGTAAGAAATTTCCTTCAGCTTCAATGCGCCTTCGAGCGCTACCGGAAAATTGTAGCCACGTCCCAGGTACAAAAAGTTTCGCTGATTGTGGTAGGTTTCGGCCAATTCCCGGATGTAATCGTTTTGTGCCAATATTTTTTCTACATTCTCAGGGATTTTAATCAGGTCATCCAGCATTTGCTTGCCCTGCACAACAGACATGTATTTTTTGCGGGCAATCAGGATAGTCATTAAAACCAGAGCGGTAACCTGTGAAGTAAAGGCTTTGGTGCTGGCAACACCTATTTCGGCGCCGGCATGGATGTAAACACCGGCATGCGTTTCACGGGCAATGGTGGATCCAACGGCATTCACGATGCCCAACACCAAGGCTCCTTTGTGTTTTCCTTCCCTTAAGGCAGCCAACGTATCGGCCGTTTCGCCGGATTGTGAAATGGCAATGATGATATCGTTTTCATTTATGATGGGATTGCGGTAGCGAAACTCTGACGCATATTCTACCTCTACCGGAATGCGGCAAAATTCTTCAAGCAGGTATTCACCAATTAAACCGGCGTGCCAGGAAGTTCCTGAAGCCACGATAATAATTCTTCCGGCTTTTGTCAATTTGTCTTCAACTTCGGCCAGGCCACCCAATTTTACCAAACCTTCTTCCCGTAAAATCCTTCCGCGCATCGTGTCTCTGATGGTTTTGGGCTGTTCGAAAATCTCTTTCAACATGTAGTGATCAAAGCCCTGTTTTTCAATGTCCTCCAGTTCCATGGTAATTTTCTGGACCTGCTTTTCAATGACTTTGTTCTGGATGGTTTTGGTAATGACACCCTGGCGGGTTAAAATGGCCATTTCATCATCTTCCAGGTAAAAGACATTGCGTGTGTGCGGAATAAGCGGGGTGACATCGGAAGCTACAAAATATTCATTAGTGCCCACACCAATAACAATAGGGCTGCCCTTGCGGGCCACATAAATTTTATCCGGTTCATCCTTGTTGATGACTGCGAAACCAAAAGTGCCTTCAATTTTTTGCAGGGCTTCACGGAAGGCTTCTTCAAAATTAGTACCGTCGTAAAATTCTTCGATGAGATGAGCGACAATTTCCGTGTCGGTGTCTGATTTAAAATTGTGCCCGGATTTTTCCAGTAATTTTTTTAAAACCGAATAATTTTCAATAATTCCATTATGAATTAAAACAATATTCCCGCTACAATCGGTGTGCGGATGAGCATTTAACTGGTTTGGTTTACCATGTGTTGCCCAGCGCGTATGTCCAATGCCTACCTGTCCCGGTGGCATATCGTGAGCCACAGCTTCTTCTAATTTTCGGATTTTGCCCACTTCTTTAACGACATACATCTGATGATCGTTAACAGTAGCAATACCTGCAGAATCATAGCCCCGGTATTCCAGGCGTTTTAAGCCATTAATTAAAATCGGAGCGGCTGGTTTTTCTCCCAGGTAGCCTACTATTCCGCACATAATCTATTCTCCTTTGCTTATTCCCATTCAATGGTTGCCGGTGGCTTGGAACTCACATCATAAACCACCCGGTTAACCCCCTGAACTTCATTAATAATACGGTTAGAAATTTTAGCCAATGCTTCATAAGGCATTTTGAACCAGTCGGCGGTCATGCCGTCACTGCTGGTTACTGCCCTTAAAGCAATTACATTTTCGTAGGTACGTTGATCCCCCATTACACCAACTGTCCTTACTGGCAGCAACACGGCAAATGCCTGCCAGATTTCACCATACAACTTAAAATGGTGCAATTCTTCAATGAAAATGGCATCGGCCTTTTGTAATAACTCGACACGTTCTTTGGTAACTTCACCTAAAATTCGCACAGCCAGGCCGGGTCCGGGAAAGGGATGGCGTTCAATAATCAACTCGGGAATGCCTAATTCGCGACCAACGTTGCGTACTTCATCCTTGAAAAGTTCACGCAAAGGTTCCAGCAATTCGAAATCAAATGATTCCGGTAAACCGCCCACATTGTGATGGGATTTAATGGTGGCCGACGGCCCTTTAAAGGAAACACTCTCGATCACATCCGGATACAAAGTGCCCTGCGCCAAAAATTGAAATTCGCCTAATTTTTTGGCTTCTTCTTCAAAAACACGAATAAATTCTTCGCCGATTATTTTGCGTTTTTGTTCAGGGTCGGTCACCCCTTCTAAGCGATTTAAAAATCTTTCTTTGGCATCCACAACGGTTAAATTGATTTTAAAATGTTTGCGAAAAACCTCTTCTACCTCTTTTGCTTCGTTGTAACGCAAAAGACCTGTGTCCACAAAAACACAATGCAGTTGGTCTGCAATGGCACGGTGAATCAAAATGGCAGCCACGCTGGAATCTACTCCTCCGCTCAAACCACACAACACACGCTGTGTGCCGACCTTTTGTCTGATGGTCTCGATGCTTTCCTTAATGAATGATTGCGGCGTCCAATCACCGATGCAGCCGCAAATTTCAAAGACAAAGTTTTTTAAAACCTGGCGTCCAATGGTTGTGTGTTCCACTTCAGGATGAAACTGTAAACCAAAAATGGGTTTCGAATCATGGGCAATAGCAGCAAAAGGAGAATTTTCGGTTTGGGCGATAACCTTAAATCCCTGACCCGGTTTTAACACCTTGTCTCCGTGACTCATCCAAACCGCACTATGATCCGGAACATCTTTAAACAATGGATTCTGAGAAGTCACACTTAATTCTGCCAGACCATACTCTTTTTTCTCGGCCTTAACCACCTGGCCACCCGTCAAATGGGTAATCAGCTGCAATCCGTAACAGATGCCCAGAAGAGGAAGGCCGAGTTCCAATAGGTTTGCTTCTACTTTTGGGGCATTTTTTTCATAAACCGAAGAGGGACCTCCGGAAAAGATGATCCCTTTAATATTTTTATTTTTCAGAAATTGCTTGTCTGCATTGTAGGGATGGATTTCACAATAGACGCCCATTTCCCGAATCCTGCGGGCGATCAGCTGGGTGTACTGAGAGCCAAAATCAAAAATGATAATGGTCTGGTGCGGATAGCTGTTACTCATTCCATGTTGATGTTCCATTTCTTTAATTCCTCAATAAACGAATAATTGGTTAAATCATACTGAATTGGCGTAATAGAAACCTTGTTTTGCATCACAACTAAATCATCTACATCATTTCCGTTGTCCAGAATCATCCGTTTGCCGGTCAGCCAGTAGTAAGTTCGACCATTGGGATCGACTCTTTTGTCAAAAGCCTCTTCGTAGCGGCCCTTGCCCTGGCGGGTCACCACCACACCTTCGATTTCATCTTCGGGTACGGCCGGCACATTTACATTCAGCACCGTACGTTCAGGCAGACCATTTTTTAAGACCAACTCTGCCAGATGACGGCTGAATTTTGCGGCATAGGCAAATTCCGGCTTGGTAAACGAAGCAATCGACACGGCAATGGAAGGGATGCCCATAATAGCCCCTTCGGCGGCAGCAGAAACGGTTCCGGAATAAATAACATTGGTGGCGGTATTAGGGCCCTGATTAATACCACTGATGATGAGGTCCGGGTTTCTGGGAAGAATACATTTACAGCCCAACTTCACACAATCGGCCGGCGTGCCGTTAACGGCATACCCGAAAAACTTTCCTTCACGATTAACTTCCACCACGCGAAGCGGGTCGGAAAGTGTAATGGCGTGCCCTACGGCGCTTTTTTCGACCAGGGGCGCAACGACAAAAATTTCACCTGCGCCCTGCATGGCCTGGGTAAGGCTGTAAATGCCCGGGGCGTAAATGCCGTCGTCATTTGTAATTAAAATGAGCGGTTTTTTCATTAGCTAATTAATGTGGATTTTGATGCGCAAAAAACTCCAGCAACTGTGAAATTTTTTGTTTTAATTGATGACGGTGTACAATCATGTCCAGAAAGCCGTGTTCCATTACAAATTCAGAACGTTGAAAGCCCGGTGGCAAATCCTGGCCAATCGTTTGTTTAATGACACGGGGACCGGCAAAACCAATAAGTGCTCCCGGTTCAGCCAGGTTGATGTCTCCTAACATGGCATAACTGGCGGTTGTGCCCCCGGTAGTCGGATTGGTCAGCACAGAAATGTAGGGAATTTTGTTTTCAGCCAATAAGGCCAGTTTGGCACTCGTTTTGGCCATCTGCATTAAACTGAAAATTCCTTCGTGCATGCGCGCGCCACCGGAAGAAGAGAGAATGATCAATGGCTGTTTTAACTCTAACGCTTTGTCAATGGCGCGGGCTACTTTTTCACCAACAACCGAGCCCATGCTGCCACCCAAAAACTTGAAGTCCATTAAGGCAGCTACAATTCCCAGTCCGTTTAATTTGCCTGTTCCGGTTACCACCGCTTCGTTCATGCCTGTTTTTTTGACGGTAGCCATGTACTTATCGATGTAAGGCTTGGAATCAACAAACTGTAATGGGTCCGTGGACATCAAATGACTATTAAACTCTTCGAAAGTATTTTCATCAAATAAAATCTGAATGTATTCCTTATGGCCAATACGGAAATGGTAATCACATTTGGGGCAGACGAACATCTTTTTTTCTAATTCTTTTTTGTAAATGATTTCGCCGCAATTATCACACTTAGTCCAAAGGCCGTCCGGTAGCTCTTTTTTTGAACCGGCAGTAACGGTTTGTTTTTTACGTTTAAACCAATCCATATTAAAACCTCTAAATCTCTATTGTAAATGATGATCGCTAATGTACATCAAATATTCCTATTTCTCAAATCTTTAAGCATAACCAGAGCGTCCTCGCCATCGCGATAATAGTTTTTCCGAACCTGAATCGTTTTAAAACCAAAGGACTGATACAGGTTGATGGCAGCCGTATTTGACTTGCGTACTTCCAAAAAGGCAAAGGTGGCGTCACCAAATTCCTGTAAAATATGACGCATTAACAACTTTCCCAATCCGCGTCGTCTGAAGTCAGGATGAATAGCAAAATTGGCAATATGAAGTTCATCGTAATAGCGCCAAATAATGGCGTAGCCTGCAATTTGACCTTCAACTTCCAGAATAAGCGGATGGGAATAGTCCTTTTCCAGTAGTTCACTTAAAAAACTTTCTTTAGACCAGGCGTCAATAAATATCTGCTGTTCCAGGCGTGCCACAACAGCCAGATCGTCCAGGGTCATGGGACGAATTTTAACCTTCATTGCACTCCGGCAAAAGGTCTGATATACATGGGTTCTATTTTTTCCAGGTCGTCCGCACCATATTTTTTAAACTTGATTGACCCCAAAAGAGCAATTAAACGGGCCAAGTATTCGCCCTTGTAATGAACGGTCACACCTTTCAACTGTAATTTTTGTAAAATGTCTGCATCCAGATCATGAAAGAATGGTTTTACCAGCACCGACCCGGCAGGTAAAACTTCAGGCAAGCGGTTGCGTAATACAATGTCATGTTCTACAATCTCAGGGAAACCATCAGGGGCAAATTCAAGATGAGCCAGGTACACTTCGTCGCGCCTGGCGTCGATCATGGTGTAAAGATGACTGCGCGGGCGGCGGACCTGTTTGGCCAGTACCTGGTGATTCGAAATGCCGACCAGTGGTAACTGATTGGCAAAACAAAAACCTTTAGCGAAACTCAAACCAATTCTCAATCCGGTAAAGGAACCGGGGCCTACAGAAACAGCTACCAACCTGATTTCATTTTCCTGAAAAAGCGATGCATCCACATTGCGCTTGACAAAATTCAGTGCATTTTGTACCAAAGGCGCCAGAAGCGACGCATGCTGCATTGGTAATTCCAGATTCGCTTCGTAAATGGTCTGTTTTTTTGAATCATCCCAAAGGGCAACACTGCAAACAATGTCTGAAGTTTCTATGGCTAAAATCATTTTTTCCCCTGTTCAGTCTTATCAATTTTGGTTAATTCAAAGACGCGTGTAGTGTCTTCAAAATAAATCTTTATTTTGTAATAGTGAGATAAGTGCTCTTCAATCAGTTGGGGCCATTCAATAAATGAAATGGCACCCTGATTTAGCATCTCTTCCCAACCAAGCTGATCCAGTTCAGCTTCATGATGTAATCTGTAAAAATCAAAATGGTTAACCGGTTGTTCACCACGATAATGATGAATAATGGCAAACGAGGGACTGGAGGCCAGATCTTCCGTATTAATTAATTGGCAAAAAGCCTTAACCAAAAAAGTTTTCCCAGTGCCTAAGTCGCCTTCCAACAGGACAACATCATTGGGTTTTAGAATCTCTTTTAGGTATTTTGCTACTTCGATGGTGTCTTGTTCACTTGTTGAAAAAAATTTTTTCAAAAACATTCCTTTTATTTCTGAATACTTTCGTGAAATTAACGGTTAAATGGTAAAAAAACAAGCAAATATTAAACTCGTTGTTCAAATTCTTCCTACCAAAAAGATTGCATTTTTTCTTTTATTTGGAGCGTAATTTTCTTATCTTATAATATCCTATGCAACATACATGTCTAAATTTTTTTTGTTTTTTCGAAAGGAGGGATTCATGGCTCGAGGAACCGTAAACAAAGTCATTTTAGTGGGCCGCGTGGGCAGAGATGCGGAATTACGCTACACACCCAGCGGGGCTTCTGTGGCTAGTTTTTCTCTGGCTACGAATTACCGTTCCAAAGACCCAAACGGCAACTGGCAGGACAACACCGAATGGCACAACATCAGTGCCTTTGGTTCCCTGGCTGATTTTGCCGGACAGTACATTAAAAAAGGGCGTTTACTTTATGTGGAAGGGCGTTTACACACCCGTTCCTGGGAAGACCAAAACAACACCAAGCATTACCGAACGGAAATCATGGCCAGCACCATTCAACTGTTAGGTCCCAGACCGGAAGAGGGTGAAGGACAATTGGTTGATGAGGGTACGGCTCAGGCGCCGGCCAGCAATGACGTGGTTGAAGAACCACCCATTGAAGATGCTCCCACCGATGAGGAAGATTTACCATTCTGAATTCTGCAACCTAATGGAAGTAAGCAAGGCACAGGATGTGCCTTTTTTTATTTCTCCAAAAAAAGACTCCAGACAAAGTATTTTAAAGCTTTAAGATTTAGTACGAACAATTAAATCCAAACATTCTTCATTTTTTGGGAAAAAGGTCACGAATTTTTTTTATAATTACAGATTTTTTGATTATATTTGTAAAAAATACATTAAGATAATGAGCGCATAATATAGATGGAATATTTTAACAAAGTTGTTGTTCAGGAACGGGTAAAATCGCTGTTTGCCAATTCAATAAAAAAAGGACGTTTGGCACATGCCTATTTATTTTACGGTGAGGAAGGGCGAGGTAAGGAGGCATTTGCGCTTCATCTGGCGCGCGCCTTAAACTGTAGCTCTTTAGAGGAGCGTCCCTGCGGGGAATGTGCCAATTGTCAGCGCATCGCTCATTTTAATCATCCTGATATTAAATTTGTCTTTCCTGCCCCTAAAAACATCAAATACGATCAGATTAAGGGAATCATCCAGGCAAAAGCAAAAAATCCTTACAGCGCACTTCCTTTGATCGGCAGCAAAAACATTTCCATTGATGCCATACGGGAATTAAAGGAAGAAGCCAAATATGCCGCTTTTGAAGGCGGTTACCGGGTGGTGATTATTAGCGGTGCAGAATATTTTTCGAGGGAAGCAGCGAATTCTTTTTTAAAACTTTTGGAAGAGCCGCCGGACAAATTTTTGATCATTTTAATCACAGAAGCATTGCATTTGATGCTGGATACCATCCGGTCGCGTTGTCAACCGGTTTATTTTCCTGAGTTCAGCGATCAACAAATAGAGCAAATTGTCCGCCAGTACGAGACTGTGGAAGACGATTTGCGTCCTTTAATTCGTATGGCGCACGCTAATGTAAAACGCGTTTTTCAGATGTTACATGCTGATTATTCCGAACAAAAGAAATGGATTCTGGAATTCATCCGTGCCATTGCCGTGGAAAATTATTTTCACATTAATGAGCTGCTGGAAAAAATTCAGACGAAAGGTGGACAGCAGGCACATCTTGACTTGTTACAATTATTGAACGGCTGGTTTACCGATGTTCTCCATCTTCAGCAGGATGAACACTACGACCGGCTGATAAATATTGATTTTCAGGAATCACTTTTTAAGTTCTCTAAATCATACCCGCAAATCAGGCTTAATGAAATCATTGAAAGTATTGAAAAAGCAATCCGAGCAATTGAAGGCAATGCCCACCCCATGATGACCTGGCTTAATTTAGCTATTACTATTCATGGGTATTTGGGGCCTTTAAGAGAACTTAAGGAGGCAATATGACACCAGAGATCATAGAGATAGAATTTAAAGGGAACAAACGGGTTCCCTATTTCAATCCCAAGGAGATCAAGGTCAAACCCGGTGATTACGTAATCGTTGAGGCTGACAAGGGGATTGATCTTGGCCGTGTGACAAAAATTGGTCGATTGGTCGCATTGACCAACATTCGGGGGGTACCCAAAAACATCATACGTAAAGCTGTTGCTGAGGATCTTGAAAAACTTAAAGAGAATCGGGAAAAAGAGGCCAAAGCCTTTTTAGTAGGACGCGAAAAAATCAAAAAGCACAAACTGAACATGAAGCTGGTAGATGTGGAATATCAGTTCGACAATAATAAACTAACCTTTTACTTTACCAGCGACACACGGGTCGATTTTCGCGCATTGGTTCGCGACCTGGCAGCCAAATACCGGACACGCATTGAATTGCGTCAGATCGGGGTTCGCGACGAAGCCCGCCGCCTGGGAGGCTTAGGCGTTTGTGGCAAACCGTTATGCTGCTCATGCTTTGTGAACGAATTTGAACCGGTGACCACGCAATATGCACGTCTGCAGAATTTACCTTTGAACACCTGTAAATTAACCGGTGTCTGCGGCAGACTTAAATGTTGTCTTGTTTATGAAAAAGCTTTTTATGAAGAGAATTTGCAAAAATATCCTCAGATCGACAGCAAGATTTTAACCAAACGCGGCGAGGCCTACGTAGAAAAAATCGATATTTTTAAAGAACTGGTCTATTTGCGTTTTTCTAATGATGACGAAGCAGATCCCATTCCTCTGGAACAATTCCGGGAACTCACCAAGGAGACGTTCTATGCCCGGGCCGAAGTATGATGTAGTCATCATAGGCGGTGGCATTGTGGGATTGGCTACCGCTTACCGGCTTATGGAGTCAACCCGGGCTAAAATCGTCGTAATTGAAGCAGAAAACCGGTTGGCGGCGCACCAGACTGGCAACAACAGTGGGGTTATTCATTCCGGTCTTTATTACAAACCAGGTTCGTTAAAAGCAAAAAACTGTGTAGAAGGCCGTGAGGCCCTGTATCGGTTTTGTGCGGAACATCAAATTCCACACGAACGTTGTGGTAAACTGGTGGTAGCCACGAGGGAAGAGGAAATTCCCCGCTTAAAGGATTTACAGCAAAGAGGGCTGGCCAATGGATTAAAGGGCCTGCAATGGTTGGAGAGAGATGAACTGAAAAAATACGAACCCCATGTGCAGGGTGTTGCCGGCCTGCTGGTTCCGGAAACAGGGATTGTAGATTACACTGCGGTTACCCAAAAGCTGGCAGAACTGATACAGGCTGCGGGTCATGAGGTGTTGTTGAACCACCGTTTTAAGGCTTTAAAACGCCAGGGGAACGACCTGGTGATTAAAACTTCTCAACAGGATATTGAAGTCCGGTTTTTAATCAACTGCGGCGGCCTTTACTCTGATCGTATTGCCCGCAAATGTGGCTTAAAACCGGATGTCAAAATAGTCCCTTTTCGTGGCGAATATTACAAGATTAAACCAGAAAAGCGTTACCTGGTCAAAAATTTAATTTACCCGGTTCCTGACCCTGCCTTCCCCTTTTTGGGCGTCCATTTTACACGCATGGTTGACGGTGGTGTGGAAGCCGGGCCCAATGCTGTTCTGGCTTTTAAACGGGAGGGTTACACAAAGACAAGCTTTTCATTGCGAGACACCATCGAGACTTTTACTTACCCTGGATTTTTACGTC
>CAYNLJ010000050.1:0-10358 GCA_964398005.1 uncultured Caldithrix sp.
GATCTAAACAGATAAAAGCTTTTTTTTTATAAAAAAAAATGCCAATATTCCTAAGTGCTTATTTTTTAATGGAGAAAAGTGAGGGAGCAGATATCTCTTTTGGTACCCCCGCTGGATAGGCTCCTGTAAAACAAGCATCACAGAATGAGGTTTCTTCATCCCCTACGGCCTTAAACAACCCCTCTCTTGATAGGTAAGCTAGCGAATCTACTCCTATAAAATCTTTAATTTGGTCGATACTCATAGAGGATGCTATTAATTTATCTTTTTCCGGAGTATCGATCCCGTAGAAACAGGGATCTGTAATTGGAGGAGAGCTAATTCGAAAATGCACAGCTTTCGCACCTGCTTTTCTTAAGATTGAAACGAGCTTTTTGCTCGTTGTTCCTCGCACTATAGAGTCATCAATAACAACAATGCTTTTACCTCTTATAACACTTTTATTTGCGCTAAGCTTTATCTTTACACCGAAGTTTCTAATGCTTTGTGCCGGCTCAATAAAAGTTCTTCCTACATAGTGGCTCCTTACAAGCCCTAGCTCAAGCGGCAAACCTGCTTCCTGAGCATAACCAATAGCTGCGGCGGTGCCGGAATCTGGAACCGCAATTACTAAATCAGCACCATCAACTGGCGCCTCTTTAGCAAGTTGGCATCCCATTTTTTTTCTATACTCATACACTGATCCACCAAAAAGAACAGAATCTGGCCGTGCAAAATAAATGCATTCAAAGATGCAGGGTTTAGGATCAACTTTTGGGAAAGGAAAAAAGCTTGTAGGATTGCCAAATTTATCAATTACAACAACTTCTCCCGGTTCTATCTCTCTCTCATAGACAGCGTTAATTAATTCAAACGCACACGTTTCAGAGGCTAGAGTTATACCATCTTGTAGTCTGCCTAAAACAAGGGGTCTAAAACCGTAAGGGTCTCTCACAGCAAACAACATATCTTCAAACATAATTAAAAGGCTGAAAGCGCCCTTAAGTTTTTGCAGCGCTCTTATTACAGCCTCTTCCTTAGGGTATCTATCAGACTCTCTTGCAATTAAATGAAGAACTATCTCTGTGTCAGAATTTGAGGAAAAAATAGCGCCTTTTTTAATTAACTCTCGTTTTAGCTCTGTTGTATTAATTAAATTTCCATTGTGCGCTATAGCAATCTGCCCCTTGTAAATCTGTGCATAAAAAGGCTGTACATTTGATAAAGAGCTTGATCCGGCAGTAGTATATCGAACATGTCCTATTGAAAGTATTACCGAGCGACTGGACAAGGTAATGAAGACAACTGAAGATGCGGTTGAGGACATTGCCAAAATAGAACATACCATCACTAAAGAGATTAAACAACCGTTGATGAACATTGCTCAAATCATTGGAACTGCGATTCAACTGATTAATCGCTTATTGGGATGGCAAAAAAAGAAATAGGGAGAGGATTTTAAGAATCGCTCTCCCGGATTAAAATGTTATTAGTCCACAGGAATTTCAAAATTCCAGCCGTATTTGTCCTCAATCTTACCCAATTGAATACCGGTTAAGGTGTCATAAAGTTTTTTACAGGTGGGACCAACATCTTCGCCTTCGAGATAGACAACTTCCCGATCACGGTAAGTGATGCTCTTAACCGGTGTGATTACTGCAGCAGTACCACAACAACCAGCTTCGGCAAAGTCGAAAATTTCTTCTACATCAACCGGCCTCTGCTCAACGGTCATGCCCAGCTCTTTTTCAGCAATTACCCTTAAGCTTTTGTTGGTAATGCTCGGTAAAATAGAACTTGATGCCGGGGTTACGTACTTATTGTCTTTGGTAATGCCAAAAAAGTTGGCCGGGCCCGATTCATCAATATATTTTTTATGTTTGGCATCTAAATAAAGTACTTCGTTGTAACCCAGGGATTTTGCCTTGATGGTTGCACGCATGCCTGCTGCATAGTTGCCACCTACTTTGGCATCCCCTACACCCAGGGGAGCTGCACGATCAATTTCTTCTTCTACCAGTAAGCGAATGGGCTTTAAGCCTCCTTTAAAATACGGACCAACCGGCGTAACAAAAATTAAAAATAAATACTCAGCGGATGGCTTCACTCCCACAATGCCTGAAGTACCCAGTAGCAACGGGCGAACATACAAACTGGCGCCGGAACCATAGGGCGGAATGAAACGACGGTTTAACTGTACTACTTTGAAAACAGCTTCAATAAATTTATCTTCGGGAAAGGGTTCCATTTTAATTTTTTCGGCCGATCGTCTCATGCGTTTGGCGTTTTCATCTACCCTAAAAACAGAAATTTTGCCATCTGCTCGTTCAAACGCTTTTAAGCCTTCAAAACATTGTTGACCATAGTGTAATGCCGTGGCAGCCATATGCAGTTCAATTTTGTCGGACTCCACGATTTTAGCCTCAGACCATTTGCCATCCTTAAAATAATATTCCAGGTGGTAGTCGGTTTTAATGTAACTGAATTCAAGGTTTCCCCAGTCAAGATTAGCTCTTTCCATACCATCTTCCTCCTTACTTTTCAGCTTGGCAGGTAATAAAAACCCCTTATCTCCGCCATGGGAGATAAGGGGTTAAAGTTAACATTTATTTAATTATCAGATTAATGGATAAAATCATCGGTTATTACCAATTTTTAAAATAACATTTTGTTTAAGAAAATATCATTAATTTGTAAATGATACAAATCTTTTTAGTCTAAATTTTACCTTTTTCTGTGATATTAGGCTTTTCTCGGGTTTAATAATTGATTAACTTACAATCTCTGTTAAAAACAAACAGGACTGTTTTTTAATGCGAAAATTTTTAATACTGTTTTTTATTTCGGTTGTCATTGCTCAACCATCCAAGTCGATTCCGGAATTTGTGGATATTCACCAAATGGACCCATCTATTGTGCTGGATATTCGTTACGCTTCATCAAACAATTTTTTACATCAGAAGGTGTATAAGCAAGCACGTTGTTTTTTGGTGAAGGAAGCGGCTTTAAAATTGCAGGCTGTGCAAAATGAATTGAAACAATTAGGCTTAGGATTAAAAATTTTTGATGGTTACCGTCCTCTGAGTGTGCAGAAAAAAATGTGGCAAATCATGCCCAATCCACGATATGTGGCAAATCCGGCCAAAGGTTCGCGCCATAATCGGGGATGTGCGGTAGATTTAACGCTGGTTGATTCCACGGGTAAAGAATTGGCCATGCCCACCGAATTTGACAATTTTACTCCCAAAGCACATCACGATTATATGGAATTACCCTCCCGAGTGCGAATTAATCGTTGGATTTTGAAGACGGTAATGGAAAAGCATGGTTTTAAACCCATATCTTCTGAATGGTGGCACTATGATATGGTTGGTTGGCAAAAATATCCGGTGCTGGATTTTTCTTTTTCTGAAATTGACAGCATACTGCAAAAATAATTGAAAAAATAGGATTAAAAATCGCCTTAATGTGGTTATTAACTGCTTAAAAAAATAAAAGTGAAATGGGAGTTTATTTATGTACATCATTTTGTTTGGGGCACCAGGGGTTGGTAAAGGTACTCAGGCTAAGCTGATCAGTCAAAAGTACAACATTCCTCAAATTTCTACTGGTGATATGTTACGGGAGGCTATTCGCCAGGGAACTGATCTAGGCAAAAAAGCAGAAGCAATCATAGCCCGGGGCGAGTTGGTTTCTGATGATATAATGCTGGGCCTGATCAGTGAACGCATTTCTCAGCCAGATTGTAAAAACGGCTTTATCCTTGATGGATTTCCCAGAACAATTGCACAGGCAGATGGGCTGGAACAGCTCTTCAAACAAAAAAAATTGCCAAAACCTATTTGTATTGAAATTGTTGTACCCGAAAATGTAATCATTAAACGCCTTACCTCAAGACGTATTTGTGAAAACTGTGGCGCCATTTTTGATCCTGTGGTCAATCCGATTCCAGCGGATCGTAAGTGTCCAAAGTGTGGTGGACGTATCGTGCAACGTGAAGATGATAATGAAGAAACCATCCACAAACGTTTACAGGTTTATCACGAACAAACAGCTCCTGTTCGTGATTATTACCGTAAAGTAGATAAATTTTACACTATTGATGGAAACAGACCTATTGAACAAGTGTTTAAAGAAATTGAAGAGATTCTAACGAGTGTGTTTCAGCAGGCTTAAAGGTTTTGGGCTTGTTCCAAATAAAAAAGTTTTTTTTCTTTTTAATTACCGTTGTCCTAAGTTTTAATTTTTGGGCATGTTCTGTCAGGGAACGCGACAATGTTTTTGATCCCAAAAGCAGAATTGATTCTCTGAATTTCAGATTAGTGCTGACCAAAGCGGATTCATTGATTTCTTTTTACTGGTACCCCCCGGGAAACATAGATTACCAGGGGTATCATATTTACAGAAAGCTGGCAGGACAAAACAATTTCAGCAGCCGGGCAGAACTCAGTAAAAGTCAAACCTTGTTTACAGATTCAAGCGTTATTTTTGATCTTAAACATTTTTATTATTTAACACTCATTGGCAAGTCTGGCGAGTCACCACCAACCAAAATATTAGCCACCATTCCAGGTCCTGGCACCATATGGATTTTAGACCGCTGGGATGAATACATTTACAAATATTCCTACGATTTGCAGCATCAATACCTGAAACATTATGCAATCTGGATTCCTCAGGACCTGGCTTTTAATAAAATGGAACATCAGGTGCTGATAACCTATCCGCTGTTCCATTATGCCGAATTGATTGATTCAGAAACCGGGCAGTTAATTGATGATATCAGGGATCTGCAATATCCGTATGCTTGTGTCTTTCATCCAAAACAAAATACTTTTTGGGTTTCTGATTCCAGTGGATACCTCTATCGCTTTGATGCAGCTAATCTGCAGAATAAGCAATTACTCGATGAAGAACTCAGACGTCCCCTAATCATGGATATCGATAGAGAAGGTGTTGTTTACTTACTTGACCAGGGGTTAAATCAGATTATTCTTTACGGAGCAGAGGGAACCCGACTGGCCACCATTACTGATTCATGGGCAATTTCCTGGTTATCATTAAGTAAAAAAAATGGTCAGGTTTATTTTATCAGTAAACAAGGTGACAGCAGTAGGGTTTATCAGTATTGGTTCCTGACAAAAGAAAAGAAATTAATTTTTAAAGATCTGAATATAGATCTGGTGACCATCAGCGAGTTTGACCAGACGCTATGGTTGGTACAAAACTTTGAAGAGGCTGCCAAAATATTGCAACTTTCTACCGATGGCCTACGTCTTAAGAAGTTGAGTGGTTATAAAAAAATTGAAGATCTGGCTGTAAATCCGTACAATGGTAATCTTGTGATTGCCGATGAGGGGGCTCATCAGGTTATTCATTTGTCGTTAAACGGGGAGATGATCGGAAAAATTAACAATGCTCCTTTCCCATTTAGGATTATAATTCAATGACGAAAAAACTGACCAGACACTTACTGCTGATTGTCGTTCTGGGCGTAATGTCCATTTCATTTTTATTTGACTGGATGGGTCTGAAAAATTTAGGCCTCTTTAATTTTTTGGGTTATGTCCATGAAGGTTTGAGTGTACTGGTTATCTGGCTAATTTACCTCTATTTAAAAAGCCTGCATTGGTTCAATAATAAAAGTGTACAGTACAATCTAAAAATTATTGTCATTAATCTTTTGACCATTTATGGTTTGATTTTCCTTTTAAAACAGATTTTTAATCCGCAGTTCGTAACGGTTGGCTTTCCACCACAAACCGAAGACTTAAAAACCATTATTTATTCCAATCTGGTTTCCCTGATTGGATTGTTTTCAATGGTTGGTTTCATTTTGGCGTTGCGCAATTTAATCTTTTACAAACCTAAAAAAAATACCAGAATTTACTTCTATTCGAGTTTGTTCTTTTTAATAGTAACTGCCATTTTAACCAGTGCGCTTAAAACACCATTGGACCTGACCTTCAGCGGAAATGGAATCTACAACAACAGTACCTTTGTGTTAACATTGATCTTTTTATTCTTACTTTCATTACGCAATAGCTGGATTACCTATTTAAGTCGAAAAGAAAAGTTTTATTACACCTTTTTGTCGTTCTTCTTTTTGTGGGGTGTTTCTTACATTTTTGACTATGCTTACGAATTGCCGGTAGCCTACCACAGTTTAGCTCAGGCCGTATTCATTAACGGTAGTTGGTTTTTCCTCTTTTTTTACACACTGACCAGTTTGGTTTATTTGTTGCTTCAATTACCAACCGCACGCATCTTTGAACGGAAAATGCAGGAAGTCAGCAGTTTACAAAATCTGACTCGGGCTATTTCCGTTGAAATGGATACCGAAAAACTGACCAATTTAATTACCCACATGATAATTGATGTAACCGGTTCTCATGTAAGCTGGATTGAAATTTTTAATCCACAACAAAACCAGTTAAAGGTGCTGGCGACAAAAAATCTTTTGGTGCAGGACGTTTCCAAGCTTCAAAAAGGCGCCTTAAAGCAATTAAGAGATCAAATTTTAAAAGATAGAAAAACATTTGTTTTAAACGAACTCACCGGAACGCAAAAAAAAGATTATTTCCAGGGCTTTCGCAGCAAAATTAATTCGCTGGTTATTACCCCGATTATCGGCGCCAAAAATCAATTTATGGGTTTGCTTTACGCCGGCAAATCATCCGTTTTGGGCTTTGATCCGGATGACGTGAATTTGTTGGAAGCCTTTGCCAACCAGGTAGCTATCGCTTTAGAAAATGCTGACTTGCTGCAGAAATCTTTTGAACGGGAACGGTTGGAAAAGGAACTGCAGATTGCGCGTGAAGTGCAATTACGTCTGTTGCCGCAAACATTGCCTCAACTAAAGGCCTATCAGTTAACAACCGAAACCATTACAGCCTATGAAGTGGGCGGAGATTATTATGATTTCATTAGCGGGAACGATGCAAATCAATTGGGCATTGTTATCGGTGATGTCAGTGGCAAAGGGACTTCAGCCGCTTTTTACATGGCAGAAGTTAAAGGCATTATTCAGGCTATTGCTCAACAGAAACATTCTCCTTACGATATATTAAGTTACACCAACAAGGTATTGTCAGCCAGTCTGGAAAAAAAGTCCTTTATTACTTTAACATTTGCGGTTCTGGATACTGCCAACCATCAGCTAAAATTTGCCAGAGCCGGCCATTGCCCGTTGATTCATTTTAAAGCGAAAGCTGGACAGATAATGTACCATCAACCAAAAGGAATTGCTGTTGGGCTGGATCGCGGACAAATTTTTCAGGATTCATTACAGGAACATCATGTGGAGGTTGATTTAGGCGATGTACTCGTCTTTTACACCGATGGTCTTTCCGAGGCTATGAACCAGGAGCACGATGAATACACGGAAGAACGCCTGGCTGCCATTTTAAAACAGTACGCCGACCAACCAGTGGAAATCATTAAAGAAAAATTAATTGAAGACGTTTTTAAGTTCGTAGGTGATCATCATTTGCATGATGATCTGACTTTAATCCTACTGAAAAGAATAGAATAATTAGGAGGCAATACATGAAAGGGTTTCAGGTTAAACGTGTAGATAAGAACGATGTTTCTGTTCTTTATTTAAGTGGCTTTTTGGATGCCCACACGGTTCCTCAGTTCGAAAATGCTTTAAGTGAACTGGTAGAGAATGGACGCTACAAAATCGTGGTCAATTTTAGCGACCTGGACTACATCAGCAGTGCCGGTTTGGGCGTTTTTATGGGGTTTATTGAAGAAGTGCGAAATAATGGCGGCGATATCAAACTCTCTAATCTCTCTGAACGGGTGTACAAAGTTTTCGATTTATTGGGCTTTCCGGCTCTTTTTGAAATTTACGATCAGGAAACAGAAGCCATGGAAAAGTTTTAGATTAGGCAACTTTTAATGAATTATTACGAAACTAAAGATATGAGAGAAAATAATAAAAATAAACAACAGCGATTTAATTTGCAGATTCCGGCTTCAACCGACAATTTGCAAATTATCCGGGACTTCATCCAAAAACTGGCCCGAGAAGCGCATTTTAGTGAAGAACAGATTGACCAGATTGAGCTGGCCGTGGATGAAGCCTGTACCAATGCTATTAAACACGCCTACCACTATGATGCTTCTCAGGTGATAGATATTGAAATTTTAATGGATTTAAACAAAATGGAAATTGTAGTAACAGATTACGGTCCGGGTTTCGATCCGGCAAAATTACCTGAACCGGACATCAATCATTCCATGAAAAATGCCAAAGCCGGAGGGCTGGGTATTCATTTGATGAAAAAAGTAATGGATGATGTGCGTTTTAATATTAAGCCGGGACAAAAAAACGAAGTCCATTTAATCAAGTTTAAGAAATCCGGGAAAAAGCAATGAAGGCTTCCTATTTAAGCAGCTTTCGTGAACGCCATAAATCCGAGCTGGAAAGCAAGGAATTAGACAAACGATTGCTGGAGCTTTCCTCATTGTTTGAATTGAGTCAACAACTAAACGCCTCCTTAGATTTACAAAGTATTTTAGACAATGTCTTACTCATTCCCATGGGCCGTATGTTAATCAGCCGTGGATTAGCTTTAATCAAAACTGAAAAAGAAATTTTCACCGTTGTAAAAGTAAAGGGTCTGGGCAAAAACTGGTTGGATCGTCGTCTAAATATTCCTGATGCACCTGATGAACCGCTTCTGTTGTCGGGGGACCAACTGCAGGCAGATTGGGTCAGGGAGTTTCAGGAAGCTCAAATTGAATTGATTTTACCAGTTCTTTTTAACAATCAACTAAAAGGCTTAGTGGGCTTTGGCAGCAAATTAACCAGGCAGCCTTTTAATAACGATGAAATCGATTTTCTGTTCTCGATTTGCAATATTGCCGGACAGGCTATTGAAAATGCTCTGATCATTGAAGAATTAAAAAAAGTAAATCGCTCACTGGACGAAAAGATTCAGGAACTGAACACTCTGTTTGAAATTGGCAAAGAACTAAATCAAATATTTGAAGAAGAACAAATTTTAAAGCAATTGTCCTTTTCGTTGATGGGGCAATTGCTGGTCAATCAATTTTTTGTGGTTTTAAGAAAAGAAGAAGGTTGGCAGGTCGTTTTTCGGCAAGGGTCCTATTTTCAGGAGGATTGTTGTCAGGAATTATTAAAGGAATGCGACCAATTAACTAATATTGAAGGACCGCTTTTGGTTACTCAAACGGAACAATTCAAATATTTACTCGATTCCAAGATTCAACTTTTAGTACCCATGGCCAAGAAAGATAAAATCGGTGGGTTCATCTTTTTAGGGCCACGTATGGATGGCAAGCCTTATGAGCCGTTACAATTAGAATTTGTTTCTACGCTGGCCAATATTGCTATGATTTCCATTGAAAATGCCCGCCTGATTAAAGAGACCATTGAAAAAGAGCGTATGGAAGAAGAGTTAAACATCGCCCGGACGATCCAAAGCCGTTTACTACCCGGAGAATTTCCTGTGCTGCAATCTTTTGATATTCACGGCCTGAATATTCCCAGTAAGCAGGTAGGCGGTGATTATTTTGATATTTTATCTCTTAATGAAGATGAACTCATATTGACCATAGCCGATGTTTCTGGCAAGGGCATGCCTGCCGCTTTATTGATGTCGAACCTGCAGGCTGCTTTACACACCTTGTACAGCGAAAATTACACGCTGAGTCAAATCACCCAAAAATTAAATCACCTGATTTACAAAAATACGTCCATTGAACATTTTATTACTTTTTTTATTTTGAAACTTAACACCCAAACCGGACAGTTTGAATACGTAAATGCAGGTCATAATCCGCCGTACTTGTTAAAAAAAGACGGGCAAATTGAAGAACTTTCGAAAGGCGGCTTTTTGTTAGGTATTTTTCCTGTGGCTGAGTATGAAATTGGAGAAGGGCAGTTGCAGCCAGGCGAACTGATAACCATGTACACTGATGGTGTAACGGAGTGTATGAATTTGGCCGAACAGGAATTTGGAGAACAGCATTTACAGGAAATTCTACTTTACAATGGTTCTAAATTTTCGGCAGAAGAATTGAATCGCTGCATTGTAGAGCGGTTAAATGAATTTGCCCGCCAGGCTCCGCAAAGTGATGACATCACCATTTTGACGGTAAAAAGAAATTGAGTTGTTGCCAACCAACAAGACGAGGCACAGCGAGCACTTAAAAAATCTAAATTTTGAATTCATGGCGTTGAATTGGTTACAACCCAGTGTTGGCCCAATCCCTGGCAATCGAACTTTTTAACCAAGGCTATGTTTTGTGTTACCTTTTTAGTAAACGATTGCTACACATAAAAAAGCTTATTCAAAATTTAAGATTATTGAATACCCAACTTATGGTTTTTTGAAGAATGTTTT